>NZ_JAVTWC010000006.1:0-113399 GCF_032229445.1 Tahibacter sp. | reverse complement strand
CCTGGGACAGCAGGGAAATCAATACGTTTCATCAATTACGAAGCACTACACTAGAGTGGCATTGGCCCCTTTCTGAACCATCTGTCAGATGACCTCCACGGCGGCGCACTGCCCGGTTCCGGGCTGGCCGCGTATCATTGCCAACCCCACTCTCAAGGAGTCGCTACCGTGCTGAAGCACCATCTGCTCGCCTTTGCCCTGCTGTTGCCGTTGGCCGCCGGGGCCCAGAGCCAGCCCAAGCCCGCGCCCAAGGCCGCCGAGGCCAAGCCCGCAGCCGCCAAGGTTGCGGAAGCGCCGGCCGACGTGGCCAAGAGCGCTCACCCCCAGGTCGTTCTGCACACGTCCATGGGCGATATCACGATCGAGCTGTACCCGGACAAGGCGCCCAAGTCGGTCGAAAACTTTCTGCAATACACCAAGGATGGCTTCTACAACGGCACCGTGTTCCACCGCGTCATCAATGGCTTCATGGTGCAGGGTGGTGGATTCACCAAGGATCTGACCCAGAAGCGCACGCGTCCGGCGATCCAGAACGAGGCCAACAACGGCCTGTCGAACCTCAAGGGCACGGTCGCGATGGCGCGCACCAATGACCCGCACTCGGCCACGGCGCAGTTCTTCATCAATATCGTGGACAACAAGCGCCTGGACTACGTCAGCGACCAGAGCGGCATGACCTACGGCTACGCCGTGTTCGGCAAGATCACGTCCGGCATGGATGTGGTCGACAAGATCAAGGCGGTCGAAACGTCGGCGCAGGGTCCGCTGCCGGGCGACGTACCCAAAGTCGCGATCACCATCGACAAGGCCGAAGTCGTCGCTCCGCAATAATCGGCCAACCGCCTCACTCGATTCCTCGAAACGCGACGCCCCGTGCGCAGGCTTGGCACGGGGGCTTCCTTGAGACGACCACTCAACCGCAGAGGTAGCCTCATGCCATCGGCCAACTCGCTCCTTGCCGCATGAGCTGAGTCAGGGACAGTCGAACTCAACCAGGTGAGCCCTGGGGCGCACCGAAAGACCGTCGCCGGGACGGTTTTCCACCATGCAGCTGACAGCTCATCGACTCAGTCGACGGAAAACTTCTGCAGCGAAACGGGCAGATAGCCATAGACCAGCGAAAACTGGCCGCAGCCCGTGTTCGGACCGCCCGGATCAGCGGTTACGACGACATAGTATCTCTGACCTGGCGTCATACCAGTGGCGTCGAGATTCATCGGGCTGCCCGGAAAACCGAAAGCGATCGGATCCGTCGACGCCGTGCAGGCCGGCAACAGAAAAACAACAGCCGCGGTAGCCACGAAACCACCGGTCTGCCCTATGACCATGGGTCCAAAGCCTGGAGGGGTCGGACCAGCCACAAAACTGTACACAATTTCATTCTGGGCACTCGTCGTTCCACCGTACGACGGCAGCGAATTCGTTGCTGTACAGGTATCACCGCTGATTGCGGCACTTGAGATGAGCGGCAACGGGCTTGCACAGGTCTGCGCGGCGACCTGGCCACCGAACACGGCAGCCATACTGGCGACTACGAGCATCGTGATATTTTTCATTTACAGGCCACTCCTGTAATCAAAGCGGGCGCAAAACCACGACCGAAATGGATCAGTTGATAAACATACGGCGTGAATCGATTGCGTCGAATTTCGGGACACGACTGGTCTGAACGCTGTGGAAGTCCGGGGCAGGGTCCGACCGCTCCATCGTGAGGTAGACGACCACGCGACCGTAGCACTCTTGCCTTCCGCTAACTCTTCCCTGCCAGGCGAGTTGAGGACTTTCACCTCCGAGCAGGTGCACCCTGCCGGGCGCACCAAAAAAAAACCCGTCGCGAGGACGGGTTTTCTTATCTACGACTTACAACCATCGATTCACTCGACGGAAAACTTCTGCAGCGAAACCGGCAGATACCCCGGGGTGATCGTGAACTGGCCACAACCGGCGGCCGGACCGCCCGGATCGGCCGTCACAACGACATAGTACGTCTGACCTGGCGTAATACCAGACGTCGAAACACTCAGCGGCGCGCCAACAACGCCGAAGGCGATCGGATCCGTCGACGCGGTACACGCCGGCAGCAGAAACACTCCACCCGCGGAACCTGCAAAACCGCCGGTCTGTGCAATCAGCAGATCTCCGTAGGTCGGCGGGGTCGGGCCAGCAACGAAGCTATACACAATTTCGTTCTGGGCGCTGGTCGTACCACCGTACGACGGCAGCGAGTTCGCCGCGGTGCAGGTGTCGCCCGAAACCGGCACGTTCGACACGATCGGAAGCGGGTTTGCACAAGTCTGTGCAGCGGCCTGGCCACCGAACAGAGCAATGGCAACAGCAACCGCGGCCATCAGATTATTTTTCATTTATAGTCACTCCTGTTATCAAAGCGGGCGCAAAACTACGGCAGGGTAGATCAGTTGATGAAGGTCGTACGGCGCGAATCGAATTCGTCGAACTTCACGACGCGATTGGTCTGCACGGTGCGGAAGTTCGGACTCGGGTTCGACAGGCCCATTGTCGCGAAATCGACGGCCCAGCCGTTGGTGTTACCGTTGAGCGTCAGATTCGGACTGGCTTCCGTGTTGTTGTTGAGCCACACGCGGACAACGCCAGCGGCGCCCTTGACCCACTCAATCTGTACTTTCTGCGTGCCCGTGGCCGGCAGCGCGACCGTGTTGGAGCACAGATTGCTGGGCTGACCTTCGCAACCGGCGACGATGCCGAGGACCTTCGCGGTACCGGCCAGATTGCCCGAGACTGACACGCGCAGCGCTTCGGTGATTCCAAGGTACGGAGTGTCTGTATTGACACTGAGCAGACGAACCGACTGAATCGAGTTCAAACCGGTCAGCGCATCCACATCCACCAAGAACGCAGCGCGGTAGCGCGTCTCTGCGGTTGGCGTGTTGTCGCGAACGAATGCCGAACCGAAAGCGGTCGACGTGATCGATGCATCCATCTTACAGGTCGTGGCGTTGAGGCCCGGGCTCGTGATTGCAATGGAGCCACCGAGAACCGACTTCGAGCTCCACGGACCGTCCGGAGCAGCCGGATTGGTCGGGCACTGCGCCATGGAGGCGCCAGCAAACGACACACCCACCAGACCCAACACCGCCAGCGACAGCGTCTTCATCATGACATTGGCCTTCATTTGTACTCTCCCAAGTTGGATCGGGCGGAAGCTGAGTTCCTGCCCACGGATAATTCATGGGGCCCGACAGAAAAGGAGTGTAAACAGCACAATCAAACGCCGTCAATGCTTTAGCGACGGATTTGCTGGCGATTACCCTTATTCTGATGAACCTGTTCGGCACCCGCCACGGGTACTCGGAAGCTAGTAACGCAGCCGGGCCGTGTAAGCGGACACTTTCGCCAACCTTTATTTTGCGTTGACGTTGGTTGACCGCGCTTGGGACAATCAGCTTTTCGCCCAAGCCGGAGTCCCGTGTCAAATCAACAGATTGGCTCATGTCCCTGCCTGGCCGTTATGCCTGCACGCAACGAGCAGGACACGGTCGGCGAGGTCGTGCGCGGCGTGATGGCTGCATTGGACTGCGCAGTGCTGGTGATCAACGATGCCAGCACCGACGATACGGCCGCCGTGGCGGCTCAGGCCGGCGCTACAGTCATAACCCTGCCGTTCCAGCTGGGGGCCTGGGGCGCGACCCAGGCCGGAATGCGCTATGCCCTGCGCAACCGGCACGAGCGCGTGATCACGCTCGACGCCGACGGCCAGCACCATCCGGACCAACTGCCGCGACTGCTGCGCGCTCATATGGAGGGCGGTTCTGACGTGACCATCGGTATCTGCCCCGAGAGGCTCAGCGCCGCCAAACGCCTGGCCTGGGCCTATTTCCGGCTGATCACGGGGCTCAGTGTCACCGACTTCACCTCCGGGCTGCGTGTTTACGGCCGCCGCGCGATACGGGCGCTGGCCTCGCGTGAGGCGAGCCTGATCGACTATCAGGACATTGGCGTGCTGATCCTTCTGCGCCGCAAGTCGCTACGCATAGCCGAAGCGCCCACGGTTATGTCAGCCCGGCGCAACGGCGGTTCGCGCATTTTCTCGTCCTGGTTCACCGTAGCGCGCTATATGGTCGCAACGACTGTGCTCAGTATCGCCCGGGTCGGTGCCCGTGAACGCCGCGGCCGCGGTACAGAGGCTCCGGCTCAATGAACGCCCAGATCACCGCGGCCCTGCTCGGCCTGGCTCTGGCCGGCAGCATTCTCTATCTGGTCCGGCGCGATCACCTGCATGGCCCTTATGCGCTGTGGTGGCTGATCGTGGCCGCGGCGACCCTGGTACTCGGCTTCGTTCCGCGCACCATCGATTGGCTGGCACACCTGAGCGGCATCGGCTATCCGCCGGTGCTGCCGATCATCATCGGCCTGTCGCTGATCCTGCTGCGCCTGCTGCAACTCGATATCGAGCGCTCGCGTCAGGAGCGCCAGATCCGCCGCCTGAATCAGAAGCTCGCCATACTGGAAGAAGAACTGACCTCACTGCGCCGCAACGTGGCGGCACGATCCGACACCAGCAACCGGCCGGCCTGACTGGCCGCCGCATGCGCGTACTCCACCTCGGCAAGTACTACCCGCCCGCGCCGGGCGGCATAGAAACGTTCACTGCGATCCTCGCTCGCGAACAAGCCGCAAGCGGAGACGAGGCCGTCGTACTGGCCCATGCCGCGGAGCGTCGCTGGCGCACCGTGCAGCGCAACGATGGCGCTGTGATCGTGCGCGAAGTCGGGCGGTTTGGCCAACTCGCCTACGCGCCGCTGAGCCCCGCGTTTCCGCTGCAATTGCAGCATTGCATCGCCCGACACCGTCCTGATCTGCTGCACATCCATGTACCTAACACGTCGGCGTTCGCCGCGCTGCTGGTGCCGGCGGCGCGACGGCTGCCCTGGGTCGTGCACTGGCACGCGGACATTCCGCTGGATAGTGCCAGCCGCCTGCTGCGCTTTGCGTATCCGTTCTATCGACCGTGGGAACAGGCGCTGCTGCGCCGCGCTGATTTGGTCATCGCCACATCGGCGGCATATCGCGACGCCAGCCATGCGCTCGCCCGCTGGCATGACAAGACTGTCATCGTGCCGCTCGCGCTCGGCGATGCGAGCACGCCGGAAACAGGTACGCCGTTGTGGCCTGCAGGCAAACGGCGCCTGCTCGCCGTCGGCCGTCTGAGTCACTACAAGGGATTCGACGTGCTGCTGGACAGCATGGCTTCGCTACCGGACTTTGCCCTGGTTCTGATCGGGGGCGGCGAGCGCGAGGCGGCGCTGCGTGAACACATCCAACGGCGCGGCCTGCAGGAGCGAGTGCGGATGACCGGTCAGGTCGACGATGCGTTTCTGCAACAGGCCTATACCCAGGCGGAAATTTTCTGCCTGCCTTCACTGGATCGCGCCGAAGCCTTCGGCATGGTGTTGCTGGAGGCAATGCGTGCCGGCCTGCCCTGCGTCGCCAGCGCGATCGCCGGTTCGGGCGTGGGCGAGGTCGTTGCCGAAGGACAAAGTGGACTGCTGGTTCCGCCGGGCGACGCGGCCGCACTGGCCGCGGCGCTGGGCCGGCTGCACAACGATGCGGGTCTGCGCGCGCGGCTGGGCCGTGCGGGCCGCTTGCGCTGGCGTGAACACTACCGTCCGGCAGCGGTCAGCGCGGCGACACGGGAGGTGTACGAGTTGGCCAAGGCACGTCGCGCAGCAACAGTCCAAGCAGGCTGAGCGCCAACGGTACCCAATGCAGGACCAGCCGGTTGGTCGCCGTCTCGCTAGCCGCCCATTTCGCCGCCGGCGTGAACGCGAACAGGCAGAACAGCGCCGCAAGCCCACCGGCCACGAGCACTGCCAGCAACGCGGTTTCACGCTGCCGGCGCAGAACGTCGCGGCGCCAGATCACGCAAGCGGCCAGCAGTGGCCAGAGCAGATGCCAGTTGTTCTGGCCGAACAGGCCATTGAGAAACGCGAGTGCCGCTGTCACGCGAGACACCTCGCCGCCGTTCGTCGTTACGCCGCTGAGTGTCTCGCCGACCAAGGCTAGCCAGGGCAACTGCAGCAGCCACGACACCAGCATCGCGAGAAGAGCGAGCAATAGGCCGGCGCCAAGGCCCGCCCAGCGCCAGCGCACGGGAACTTGCGCCAACAGCGCGAGACCGACCAGCAGTAATGCCCATACCGCGCCCTCGAACTTCAGCAGCGGCAGCAGCGCGATACAGAGCAACGCGAACAGCAGTTGGGCCCGGTCGTCATCACGCACCCAGCGCATCCAGCTCAGTACCGCGAAGGTCAACGCGGCGGCGACCCAGATATCGGCATAGCCCGCAAGGCCTGCGTGCACGGAAAGCAGCGGCAGCGACGCCAGCATGTAAGCCAGGATCAGGCTGTGAAGCCTCGACACGCCTAGCGCCATCCACTGTCCGGCGCAACCGCTGATCAAAGCCAGCCACAGCAAAGGCCATGCGGTCGCCACGGCTCCTTCGTTCCACCCGCCGGCGGCACCGGCGAACCAAAGCTCGGCGCGGCTCAGCAATTCCGGATAGCGCCAGGCCAGTGCGGTATGGCCGGCCGTGCCGCTGTCCTGCCACCACGCTGCCGGTTCCAGATACGGCACCTGACCGAGACTGAACCAGGTCTTCGCCTTCAATGACCAGGCATTCCAGGCGTCCCAGGCGAATACAGGGCGCAACATCGCCTCGTCGAGCACGAACGCGAAGCGGATCGCGATCAGCACCAGCAGTAGCCAGCACCAGCGCGGCAGCGACTCAGTGGATGCGGCCGGGACTGGAAACGCCGGTGTCGCGCGACGCCAACGCCAATACCCCACACCCAGGAAAAACGCGCTGATCACGCCCAGCAGCGGCAGTGTCGCAACAAAAATCCCTTCGCCGGAAATCTCGCTGCGCAATCCGACCAGCAGGCCGCTGCCCAACACGCCGAGCAACACGGAGTAGCCGGCCGCCGCGAGTCCATCACTCAATCGTCGTGGCGGACCGGCGATCGCAAGCCAGATCGAGCTGCCCAGCAGCAGACTGCATAGCCAGCCCAGCAGCAGACTCATGCTCATGGCGGGCTCTCTGGACCGATGCGGTACAGACGCAGCGGCGGCACATCAATGAGTTGTCGCGCGGGCACGGAAATATCGTCATCGAGGCGCAGACGCGAATCAGCCGCGTCGAACATCGGCTCGGGCTGTTCGAAGGTTGCAAAATAGATCGGTCCCGTTTCTGCCGTGGCGACTCGCCAGCCGGTCAGGTTCAGAGGCCCCGTACGCGCCGGCGCAAGGTGATAGATGAATCGCGCGCGCAGGAAATCGGATTTCGCATCGACCAGCAGCCGCACCCGGTCCGGGTCCGCGCCGTCGTCACGCAACGCCTGACGCGCGCTGTGCGCCGCTGCCAGAACGTCGGCATCCGCCAACTGCTGCTGGCGCTGCGGCCAGTCCAGCGGTGCGTAGATCTGGCGTGTCGCGGCATGCCGGTCGGCAAAGCTCAGGCTCCAGCGCAGGTCCAGCATGATCCAGGCCACCGCCACAGCCGCGAAGATCACGCGCACGGTGCGCGACCGCGTCGCGGGCGTGAACTGGGTAAGCAACAACAGGGTGAAGCTCAACCCAAGCGCGAGCAGCAATACCGGCGATCGCGCTCGCACCACGCCATTGTCGGGACCCAGGGCACTGATCGACATCAGCGACCATGCACGTCGTCCCGACCACTCCGTCGCCACCGCAGCGCCGCGTCCGATCCAGGACGGTGACCAGAATTCGGCCCCGCGCAGCACGAAGGGGCGGAACGCCTGCTCCGGCGGTACCGACTGCGTCACCGGATAGACCGCGAAGCCGATCTCTGAGATGGCGCCGCGCCAGTCGCTTTCGCGGCTCAGGTCGATACTGCCCGTAGCACCGCGGCTGCGCGTGAGGTTGACCGTGCGCACGTCACCGGGCGAATCGGCGCGGCGATACAGGAAAGCGACCTCGAGCGATGGCGCCAGCGAGTCGATGCGGTAACGCAGCACCGGCCACTGCGCGGCATCGGCGATCTCGACGCCACGCACCAGCAAGGCACCGTAGTTCTCGTCGGCGGTCGTGATGGCGAGCCCGCTGCCATCGATCTGGCCGCCGGTCAGCGCGGCGAATTCCGCACCCTCCAGTGCGTAGCGCTGCTGCGGCCACGGCGACTGGAACGGCGAGATCTCGACGAAGATGCCGATCAGCAGGAACCAGACGAGGACAATGGCGGCGAGGGCGCGCCGCATCAGGCGACCAGACTGTCGAGGCGATCCAGCTCCCGTGGCGTGAAGCCTGCCGCCAGACGGTCGCGTCGATTGAACGGGCCTTTGAGCGCGCCACGGCAGTAGTACTGCAACAGATGCTCGAACGTGTCCCCCGGGTCGACACCCGCCTGTGCGCAACACCAGCCGAACCAGCGTGTACCGGCGGCGACATGCCCGACCTCTTCGGCAAGGATCTGTTCAAGGATAGCGATGGTCGCCACGTCGCCCACGCCGCGCAGGCGCTGGATCATTCCAGGCGTGACATCCAGGCCGCGCGCCTCCAGCACGCGCGGCACCAGCGCCATCCGCTCCAGGCAGCTGTGCGCGGTGCGGCGCGCCATGTCCCACAGCCCATCGTGCGCGGGCAGATCGCCGTAGCTCAGGCCGAAATCGGCTAGGCGACGCACCAACAGCGAGAAATGCCGCGCCTCGTCGTTCGCCACGGAGACCCAGTCCGCATAAAACGCGTCCGGCATGTCGCGGAAACGATAGACCGCGTCCCAGGCCAGGTTGATGGCGTTGAATTCGATATGCGCCACCGCGTGCACGAGCGCGGCGCGGCCGGCTTGGCTGCCGAGCCCGCGCTGGGCGAGCTCACGCGGCGCGACGAGGGTGGGGCGCGATGGCCGGCCCGGTTCGCCGATCGGAATCAGCGGCACCGCACCGGCACGATCGAGCTGCCGCGCGGCGAACGCGGCGGCGGCGTCCCGTGTCAATTCCACTTTGCGCTGCGGCACGGCCTCGGCCAGACATTGCTGCGCAACGGCAAACAGGTTGGTCGGTGCAATAGCAGGCATGGCATCCCGGCCGGGCGCGGATCTGACAGCGATTATGCCCGCAGCGGGCGTGCTGAATGCTAGTGTCCTGTCAACGCGCAGCAGGCCGACCTGACGGCGACCTGCGCCGAGGACTCCGGCTTGAGCGACAGCATGCGTATACCTGAACTTGGCGAGCCCGCCCTGGCTGCAGCCCTGAGCGATTTCCTGACTACTGCCGGCGCGGATGGCGCGGACCCCTATCTCGCCGCCAAGCGTGCGCTGCAGACCTCCGGCATCGAGTTGGCGCGGGCGTACGCGAAGGTGCGCGCGGCGCTGTTGCCCGGTCAGTGCGTACTCGACTGGGGATGTCGCCACGCGGCGCTGCCCTGGCTCGCGCGCGCGGAGTTCGGCGAACGCATCGAACTGCACGGCTGCGACGTCTGCGCAACCGACGACTACGCTGCCTTCCACACACGCTGCGGGCTGCACTACACGCGCCTCGCGCATCCCTGGCGCCTGCCCTATCCGGACGCGCAGTTCGACACGGTGCTTGCCGGTGGCACGCTGGAACATGTGCCCAACGACGGCGAGTCGCTGACCGAACTATGGCGCGTGCTGAAGCCTGGGGGCGCGTTACTGATCACCCACCTGCCGAACACCGCTTCCTGGACCGAGTTCATTTCGCGACTCTGGTTTCCGGCGCAGGCGCATGCGCGGCGCTACGCGTTGAACGCGTTCCGCCAGCGCCTGCTGCACCACGGTTTCGACACCGTCGCGGCCGGTCATCATCAGCTGATGCCGTCGAGCCTGCCCGCCGCGTGGCGGCGTCCGTGGCTTAGCCGTCTCGTCGCCGCGGTGCAGCCGCTGAACGCGCTGGAGAATGTCTGGCCGCTGCGCCGCTTCAGCGCAACGCTATGGCTGATCGCGCGACGTTGCGAAGGCTTCTGACACCGATCGAACGGTCGCAACGCGAACGCGAGTGGCCGGCCGCCAGGTTTTAGAACGGGAGATTCCGGATGGATCTCGCCGCGATGCCAGGCACGGCGCGGTGTCGTGCCGCACTGGCGCGACCAGGCGCAACGACGTATCGCGGCGAAAGTCACCAGAATGTTGGAAAACTTCGGGGTTGGCGCACTAGGACGCGCGGCGCAGATTCTTGGCCTCGTCCGAACGCTCGAATTCCAGTTCGCGCAGGTAGTCGGCCTGCACGCCGGTGACGTATTCGCCCGAGAAGCACGAGGTGTCGAACGTGGTCAGGTCCTCGTTGCCTTCGCTGACCGAGGCGATCAGGTCGCTCAGGTCCTGGTAGACCAGCCAGTCCGCGCCCAGCAGCTCGGCCACTTCTTCTTCCGTACGGTTGTGCGCGACCAGCTCGGCCGGTGCCGGCATGTCGATGCCATAGACATTGGGAAAGCGCACCGGCGGCGCCGCCGACGCGAAGTACACCTTGGTTGCGCCGGCCTCGCGCGCCATCTGGATGATCTGTTTCGACGTGGTGCCGCGGACGATGGAGTCATCGACGAGCAGCACGGTCTTGCGGCGGAACTCCAGGTCGATCGCGTTGAGCTTGCGACGCACCGATTTCACGCGCTCGCTCTGCCCCGGCATGATGAAGGTGCGGCCGATATAGCGGTTCTTGACGAAGCCCTCGCGCATCGGCACGCCGAGTTCGCTGGCGAGCGAACTCGCCGCAGTACGTGCCGTATCGGGAATCGGGATCACCGCGTCGATGCCGTGGTCCGGGCGCAGCCGGCGGATCTTCGCGGCGAGCCGTTCGCCCATGCGCAGGCGCGCCTTGTAGACCGACACGTCCTCGATCATCGAGTCGGGCCGGGCAAGATAGACGTATTCGAAGATGCACGGCGTATGCGCATAGCCTTCGGCGCAGCGCCGATGATGCAGGCTGCCATCGAAACCGAGCAGCACCGCTTCGCCGGGCTCGATGTCACGCACGCGGCGGAAGCCCAGGATGTCCAGCGCGACCGATTCGGACGCGACCGCGTATTCCTTGCCTTCGGGCGTCTCCCGCTCGCCGAGCACGAGCGGGCGAATGCCGTGAGGGTCGCGAAACGCGAGAATGCCGTAGCCCAGCACCAGCGCGGCGACCGCGTAGCCGCCGCGCGCGCGGGAATGCACGCCGGCAACCGCCTTGAACAGGTGGTCGGGCGTCAGGCTCATGCGCTCCTGGATCTGCAGCTCGTGCGCGAGCACATTGAGCAGCACTTCCGAATCGGAGTTCGTATTGATGTGGCGCCGATCGCCTTCGAACAGCTCGTTGCTGATGGCCTCGGCATTGACGAGGTTGCCGTTGTGCGCGAGCGCGATGCCGTAGGGCGAGTTGACGTAGAACGGTTGCGCTTCGCCGACATCGTCTGAGCCCGCGGTCGGATAGCGGCAATGACCTATGCCGACGCGACCGCGCAGCTTCAGCATGTCGTCGCGCTGGAATGCGTCGCGGACGAGGCCGCGCGCCTTGTGCAGACGCAGACGCGAGCCGTCCACGGTCGCGATGCCGGCCGCGTCCTGGCCGCGGTGCTGTAGCACCGTCAGGCCGTCGTAGAGAGCCGAGGCGACCTCGGACTTGCCCACAATTCCAATGATTCCGCACATGACGACGTTACCGCTAAGAGGAAGAATTTTTCGCAGCCCCGGCCTCGACCGGCGGCGGCGAACTGGGGGCGGCCGGCTTGCCTTGCAATGCGGGCAAGGTCAGCAGGCCGCGGTAATCGAGATACTTGGTCACGTTGTCCGGCAGCTTGGCCGCGAGCCATTCGGCACCGTTCTGAAAACCTGGCATCAGGCGCGACTGCTGCCACCACGGATCGCGCGGAAATGGCGTGAAACCCAGCAGCAGCACGGCCAGCAGCACCAGCAGGACGCCGCGCGCCAGCCCGAACATCATGCCAAGCAGCCGGTCGGTGCCGCTGAGACCGCTCCCGGCCACGAGCTTGCGCACCACGAAGGCGACCAACGCACCCGCCACGAGCACGCCGAGAAAACACAGGCCGTAACCCAGCAGCAGCCGTACCGACGGCACCTCGATGCTGGTGAACAGGGCCGCGAGTTTGTCGCCGAACATCCAGGCCACCCAGAACGCGGCAGCCCAACAGGCCAGCGCCATGACTTCGGAAATCAGTCCGCGCCAGAGCCCGATCACAACGGACAAGCCGAGCACGGCGAGGATGCAGTAATCGGCCCAGTTCACGGCGCCCGCGATCTCAGGGGACCGTCACGATCATGCCGCTGATCGTCAGCTTCTGCCTGGCCTGGTCGCGCAGCTTCTCTGAGCCGGCGCGATCAGGCTCGGGCCCCAGGCGCACGCGCCAGAGTTTTTCGGCGCCCTGCCCGGTGCTGTCGACGAAACTCGGCAGACCCGCACCCTTGGCGCGCGCCGACAGCTTGTTCGCTTCGTCGTGCGACTTGAACGCACCTAGCTGCACCGCCCAGCCGCCCGCACGATTGGCCGACAACGCGGTCGCAGGCGCATCGGCCTTGGGCTGCGCGGCGACAATTTCGACCACGCTGCCCTTGAGCTTCGCATCGGCCTTCTGCAGTTTCAGGCGCGCAGCTTCTGCCGTGCTGCGGTCTTCGTACGGGCCGAGTCGCACTCGCGTCGCGGGCTTGCCGTCGACCTCGGCCGACTCGACATAGGCCGTCAGTCCATGCTTCTTCGCACTCGCCACCAGCGCATCCGCATTGCCGCTGTTCGCGAAAATGCCGAGATGAACCGCGTAGCGGCCGGTACTGCTGGCCGTCGGCGCAGCGCGCTCGACAACGGGCTTGGGTGGCGTCGGGGCAATCGGCCTGGTCGTCGCAACCGCAGGATTGGAAAGCGCAGGTGTCGCCGTCGGGTTTGCGCCGGCTTGCGGATACGCCACTTCGGACGCGAGGCGCGGATTGGCGCCCGCATCGACCGTGGCGACCTTGTCGCCGCTGCCGGCGGCATGCTCGGCCAGCGGTGTCGGCGTCGTGGCCTTGCCGCCTTCGGCCGCGACCACGCGGGTCTGGAATTCGCGTTCGGGCGCAGGAGGGATACTGAGGCTCTCGGTCACCGTCTCAGTGCTGGGCGGCGAACCGGAAAGGAACATGGGAACGAAGATGACCGCAAGGGCGATCAGTACGGCGGCACCGATGAGACGCTGTTTCAATGCGGAATCCATAGCCGGCTGGCCTCCAGGAACGGCGGGATTATACGCGTCGTTCGCGTATAACCCGCAGCACTATGATCAGGTCGCCGTAGTTCGCTGCAACCAGCGCAGCGCCGCGGCGGCGATATAGAACGATCCGAACGCGATGACGCGTGCGCCGTCGTGCAGGCGCGGTGCCAAGGTATCGAGCGCCGTTGCAACCTCGCCCCAACAGCGGCGCCGCACCGGTCCCAATGCCGTGCTGAAGTCAGTCTCCAGCGCGAGCAGGTCGCGACCTCGCTCCGTCTCCGCGGCCAGATCGACCAGGTGCCACTCGGCGATGTGCGGCTGCAGCGGCTGCAGCATGCCGGCGAGGTCCTTGTCGCTGAGCGCACCGAACACGGCGAGGTTCGGCCGGTCGGCCTGCTGCGCGAGCCAGTCCGCCAGCACGCGCGCCGCCTGCGGGTTGTGCGCCACATCGATGACGAGTTCGCCCGCGCCGATGCGCACACGCTGCAGTCGTGCGGGCACGGCCGCCGTCGCGACGCCGTGCGCAATGGCTTGCATCGGCAACGGCAGGCGATCGCGCAAACAATGCAGCGCGGTGATCGCCGCCGCCGCGTTGGCCGGCTGGCAACCCGCGGCGAGCTGCGGAGACGGCACCGGCGCCATGGCGTCGCCGCAGCGCCAGCGCCAGGCGTTGCCGTCGCGCTCCATCGAAAAATCGATTCCGGCGCGCATAACGACCGCGTCGTGTGCGGCCGCTGCCTGCAGCAACCCCGTCGGTGGATCGGCTTCGGCGACGATGAGGGGCCGTCCCGGCCGCGCCACGCCGGCTTTCTCGCGACCGATGCTGTCGCGGTCGCTGCCGAGCCAGTCCTGATGATCCAGCGCGATGCCGGTGACGATGGCCACGTCCGCGTCGACGAGATTCACCGCGTCGAGCCGGCCGCCGAGGCCGACCTCGAGCACCGCAACGTCCAGCGCAGCGTCGGCAAACAGCAGCAGGGCCGCGAGTGTGCCGAACTCGAAATAGGTCAGCGCGACGCCGCCGCGTGCGGAATCGATGCGCGCGAACGCCTCGGTCAGCGCGTGATCGCCCGCATCGGCGCCGGCGATGCGCACCCGTTCGTTGTAGGCCAGGATATGTGGCGAGGTGTAGGCGCCGGTCCTGTAGCCGCCCGCAGCGAGCATGGCCTCCAGAAACGCGACTGTCGAACCTTTGCCGTTGGTGCCGGCGACGGTGATGACGAGTGGCGCGGGCCGCGGCGCGCCCAACCGCCGCCAGACCTCGCCGACGCGGGCGAGACCCAGCTCGATGGAACGCGGGTGTGCGCCAAGTTGATAGTCCAGCCACTGCTGCAGCGTGCGCGGCGGCAGGGATGCGGGATTCGCGCTCAGGCCGCGACTCCGGCCACGGCCGCGCCGTGGCGCGGCTGGCGCATCAGCATGGCCAGTATGTCGGCGAGCCGGTCGCGCGTTTCGCGCCGGTCCATGATCAGGTCGATCGCGCCGTGCTCGACGAGGAACTCCGAACGCTGGAAGCCCTCGGGCAAGGTCTCGCGTACGGTCTGCTCGATCACGCGCGGCCCGGCGAACCCGATCAGCGCCTTGGGCTCGGCGATGTTGAGATCACCGAGCATGCCCAGGCTCGCCGACACGCCGCCCGTGGTCGGATGCGTCAGCACGGAGATGTACGGCAGGCCGCCGGCACGCAGGCGCGCCAGCGCGGCAGAGGTCTTCGCCATCTGCATCAGGGAGAACAGGCCTTCCTGCATGCGAGCGCCACCGGTCGCCGACCAGCACACCAGCGGCGTGCGCTGCGCCAGCGCGCGTTCGGCCGCGCGCGCGAATTTCTCGCCGACCACGGAGCCCATGGATCCACCCATGAAACTGAAATCGAACGCGACCGCGACCAGCGGCCGGCCCTTGAGCAGGCCCTGCATCGCGATCAGCGCGTCCTTCTCGCCGGTCTGCTTCTGCGCCGCGACGATACGGTCTTTGTACCTTTTGGAATCCTTGAACTTCAGCGCATCGACCGGCTCGAGGTCGGCAGACATCTCCTCGGTCGACCCTTCGTCGAAGAAGGCGAGCAGACGCTTGCGCGCGCCGATCGGATGATGGTGGCCGCACTGCGGGCAAACTTCGAGATTGCGCTCCAGCTCCGGCCGGTACAGCACGGCAGCGCAACCCTCGCACTTCTCCCACAGCCCCTCGGGCACCTTGCCTTTGGCGCCGGTGCCCTGGGTACGGATGCGCGACGGCATCAGTTTGGAAAGCCAACTCATGTCACCCACCTCTCCGGTATCCGCCGGCGGCAGTCGTGCCGGCGTCGATTCAAGCAAAGGCTCCGCCACGGGCGGTGCCGGGTTCTGCGCGGGATCGTGCTCGCGCCTAGGCGGCATGACCTGCGGGCAGCGCGTCAAGCGCAGCGCGGATCGGTGCCAGGAAGGCCGTCGCACGGGCAACCGCGTCGGCCGCGTCAGCTGCCTGCGCAAGTGTATCGACCAGCGCGCTGCCGATCACCACCGCATCAGCGAAGGTCGCGATCGCCGCGGCCGTGGCTGCGTCCTTCACGCCGAAACCGACCGCGACCGGCGTACGCGCGCGCAGGCGTATTGCCGCGACACGCTCGCGGACCGCATCCGTGCTCAGGTGCGCCGCACCGGTGATGCCGGCAACCGACACGTAGTACAGAAATCCTTGCGCCGCGGCGCAGACCTGTTCAAGGCGCGCCTCGTCGGTAGTCGGCGCGGCAAGAAAAATCTGGTCCAGGCCGGCAGCACGCAAGGGCTGCGCGGTCGCGATCTCCTCGATAGGGCAGTCGACCAGCAGCACGCCATCGACGCCGGCCTCGACCGCATCGGTCGCAAATCGCGCCACCCCGCAGATCTCCACCGGATTCAGATAGCCCATGAGCACGACCGGAGTCTGCGTGTCGCGCGCGCGGAACTCACGTACCCAACCCAGGATATGGCTGAGCCCTATGCCTCTGGCCAGTGCGCGCTCGCTGGCGTGCTGGATTACGGGTCCGTCGGCCATCGGGTCGGAAAACGGCACACCCAGCTCGATCAGATCCGCGCCGGCGTCGACCAGTGCATGCATGATCGCGACAGTCGCTTCGGGCAGCGGATCTCCGGCCGTGATGAACGGAATGAGGCCCGGCCGGCGGGCGGCCTCGAGCGCGGCGAAACGATCGGAAATGCGGCTCATGTGTGACAGTGGCCCCGGATGTAGGCGATGAAAAAACGTCGGCGTCAGGCCAGGCTCAGGCCTTCACGCCTCGCGATGGTATGCACGTCCTTGTCGCCGCGGCCGGACAGGTTGACGAGGATCAGCTGGTCCTTCGGCAGGTCACGCGCAAGTTTGATGCCCTGCGCGATCGCATGGCTGGATTCCAGCGCAGCGAGAATGCCCTCGGTGCGCGCGAGCTCATGGAATGCCGCCAGCGCCTCGTCGTCGGTGATGCCAAGGTACTGCGCACGGCCGCTGTCTTTCAGATAGGCATGCTCCGGACCGACACCGGGATAGTCGAGGCCGGCGGATACGGAATGCGTTTCGATGATCTGACCGTTGTCGTCGCAGATCACGTAGGTGCGATTGCCGTGCAGCACGCCGGGACGTCCGGCGGTGAGCGACGCGGCGTGACGGCCGGTGCCGATGCCGTCGCCGGCCGCTTCGGCACCGTAGATCGTCACGGCCGCGTCGTTGAGGAACGCGTGGAACAGGCCGATCGCGTTGGAACCGCCGCCGACGCACGCGACCAGCGCATGCGGCAGGCGGCCGTACTGTTCCAGCATCTGCGCGCGCGCCTCGCGCCCGACTACGGCGTTGAAGTCGCGCACCATCTGCGGATACGGATGCGGCCCGGCCACGGTGCCGATCATGTAGAACGTGTCGTCAACGTTGGTGACCCAGTCGCGCAGGGCTTCGTTGAGCGCGTCCTTGAGTGTCTTGGAACCCGAATGCACCGGCCGCACTTCGGCTCCGAGCAGCTTCATGCGGTAGACGTTGATCGCCTGGCGCTCGACGTCGACGGCGCCCATGTAGACGACGCAGGGCGTGCCCAGTCGCGCGCATACCGTCGCACTGGCGACGCCGTGCTGGCCGGCGCCCGTCTCGGCGATGATGCGGCGTTTGCCCATGTGCTTGGCGACCAGTGCCTGGCCGACGGTGTTGTTGATCTTGTGCGCGCCGGTGTGGTTGAGGTCTTCGCGCTTGAGCAGGATCTGTGCACCGCCGACTTTCCGCGACAGGCGCTCGGCGTGATAGATCGGGCTGGGCCGGCCAACGTAATGCTTGAGGTCGTAGTCGAATTCGGCGATGAAGGCCGGATCGACGCGCAAGCGCTCATAGGCGGCGGTCAGTTCGGCAAGCGGTGCCATCAGCGTTTCAGCTACGTAGACACCGCCATACTCGCCGAAGCGGCCGCGGGCATCTGGCAAAGTGTGGAAATCAATACTCACGTCGGTTTTCCTGGTCGGTGCCGGCGCTGGCCAGCGACTGCATGAACTGCTGCATCTTTCGCGCACATTTGATGCCGGGCGCGCTTTCTATACCGCTCGACACGTCCAGCGCAAACGGCTGCGCCGTGCTGACTGCCGCCGCGACGTTGCCCGCATGAAGCCCTCCGGCCAGCAGCAACGGCCGGCCGAGATCGCGCGGCACGCGCGCCCAGTCGAACGCGACTCCGCTGCCGCCCTGCGCGCCGGTCGCATGGCTGTCGAGCAGGAACCCGGCCGCCTGCGGATGCGCACGAACGTACGTGTAAACATCGTCGACGCTGCCCATCGGCACGGCCTTGAGATAGCGCCGACCGAATGCGCTGCACCGCGCCGCGCTTTCCTCGCCGTGGAATTGCAGCAGATCCGGCTCGACCCGGCTAATGACTTCGCGCACCCAGTCGTCTTCGTCGTCGAGCAGCAGGGTGACCACGGCGACGAACGGCGGCACCGCCGCGCGCAGCGCCGCGGCCTGCTCCAGCGTGACGAATCGCTTGCTGTGCCGCGTCATGACCAGTCCGATTGCGTCCACCCCGAGCGCGCACGCCGCAGCGATGTCTTCGGCGCGGGTCAGTCCGCAGAACTTGACGCGTACCCGCGAGTTCACAGCGTCACTTCCACAGGCAGCTGCCAGTGAGCGGGATAGAGCGGACACAGGAAGGTCAGCCCCTGCGACGGCGCGGTCGGACCGGCACGGCTGCGGTTGCGCCCGGCCAGCACCTCGCCCACCCAGTCCGGCTCGCGCTCGCCGAGGCCGACCGGCAGCAGGCTGCCGACGATATTGCGCACCATGTGATGCAGGAACGCGTTCGCCTGGATGTCGAAATGAATGTGCTCATCCTCGCGCGACACGCTGAGCGCGTGCACCGTGCGCACGGGATTGGGCGCCTGGCACGCAGCCGTGCGGAAGGCGTTGAAATCGTGCTCGCCGAGCAGATGCGCAGCCGCCTGCTGCATGCGTGCGGCGTCGAGCGGCCGCCGCTCCCACGCGACATAACGCGCGTCGAGCGCCGGCCGCACGCGGCGATTGAGCAGGGTATAGCGATAGCGCCGCGCGCGCGCCGAGAAGCGCGCGTGGAATTCGTCCGGCATGCGCTGGATCCAGCGTACGCAGACGTCATCGGGAAGGCGCGAATTGGCGCCGAGCAGCCAGCTGCGGTCAGCGCGCTCCACCGGTGGTTCGAAATGCACAACCTGGCAGCGCGCATGCACGCCGGCGTCGGTGCGTCCTGCACAGGTCACCGCGACCGGCGCGGCCGCCACGAAAGACAAGGCCTGTTCGAGCACGCCCTGCGCGGTGCGGCCACACTCCAGCCGCTGCCATCCAAGGAAATCCGTGCCGTCGTATTCGACGCCGAGGGCGATGCGCAAGCCGGCTCCGGCGGAATCAAAGGGGCGCGATTGTAGCCCGAACGCGCCGGCCGGGCTCAATCCGCGTCGCCTGGCTATCGGAAGACCGCGGCAGCCTCACGAGACTTTAAAAAAAGGCCGGCTTGCGCCGGCCTTTCGTTGCAGTCCGTCCAAGCCCGCCGGTCTAGCGGATTTCCGCAAGAAGCTTGCGCGCTTCGCCCTTCTGCGACTCGGAGCCTTCGATCAGCACTTCCTCGAGCATCGAGCGCGCACCGTCCGGATCGCCCATGTCGAGATAGGCCTTGGCCAGGTCGAGCTTGGTGCCGATGGCGTCGTCCGAAGCAAGCAGGTCGTCGTCGATGCGCGACGGCGGTGGCGCCAGATCCGGGATAGGCGGCAACGGCTGCACCTGGGTCTGGTAGTTGCTTGGGGCCGGTGCCGGCGGCGGAGTCAGGTCGAACGAGAAATCGTCACGTGCGGCGGACGGCGGCGGTACGGTCGGCGCGCTGCGATCGGCCAGATCGAAATCGAACGCGTCGTCGTCAGCCGGTCGAGCCGCCGGCGGCGGCGCGCCGAAGCTGTCGTCGAACCCGTCGAAGCGCATCGGTTCCGGTGCCGCGTCGTAATTGCCGAACGACGGTGCGCTTGCAGCGAGCGGCTCGGCGAACAGCGGGTTCGTCGGCACCAGCTCGCGGCCCATCGCCTGAACCTGCTGCCATTCCGGCATGTTGGTGTCGTAGATGTGCGCGTACATGGCCTGGGCCGCGGCCTCGAACTTGTCCGCATCGCCCTGCGAGTAGTACAGGCTGGTCAGTTCCAGGTGAGCCGACGTGTCATCCGGATATTGGGCCAGGCGATCGAGCAGCGCATCTTCCTCGTCCTGCAGCGGCGAGGTGGCTTCGGCATACGCGGCTCCGCCTGCGGCAGCCGGTGCAGTTTTCTTGCCGAGCAGGCGCGAGGCCAGGAAACCCAGCGCGCCGAGCACGGCGAGACCGCCAAGACCATACATCCAGATATTCGGGTCGCTGTACCACGGCTTGGCGGTGGGCAGCGGCTGCACCTTGGCCGGCGTCGACGGCTTGGCCGGTACCGTGGTGCTGGTAGCCGGTTTGGCCGGAGTCGTGGTCGGCGGTGCCGGCGTGACAGCTGGCGTCGACGGAGTCGTTGCGGCAGCGTCCGGCGGAGTGGTCGAGACCGGCGGCGTCGAGGCCGGCGTTGCGGCCGAACCGTCGGGCGCCGTAGTCGGACTCGTCGTGCTGGTGGTCGACGGCGACGTCACTGACGCCGGAGGCGTGACCGTGCTCGATGCCGGCGGCGTCGGGGTCGGCGCTGCCGGTGTAGTGCCCGGCGGCGTCGGCGATGCGGTAGCCGGCGTCGTGGCACCAGCCGGCGTCGACGTGCCCGGCGGGGTACCCGCGGCTGCGCCCCAGATCTCTTCCTTGGTCAGCGCCTTCTCGCCGGACTTCGGCGCCGTCACCGTCGTGGTGGCCGGCGGCGTCGATACGACCGGCCTCGAAGCCGGCGGCGTCGCGGTGGGCGGCGGCGTACTCGTCGATGCGCTGCTGGTGGCCGGCTTTGCCGATTGCAGCTCCTTGAGCTTCTGCTGCAGCGCGGCGAGTTCCGAATCCTTCAGCGTCAGCAGCTTGTCGTTCTTGGTCTTCAGCTCCTCGAGTTCGCGCACACGCGACTTCAGCTCACCGGCTTCCTGGTTGCTGCTCGCCAGCGCTTCCTTGGCCCGCGCCAGTTCGGCGCGAACGCTGGAATCACCGGTTCCGCCGGCGCCCGGCCGTTCGGCACTCGCGGACGAATCCTTGCCGCTCCTGGGCGGTACCAGCTCAAGGCGATCGCTGGGCTTCGTCGCGGCAGTACTGGACGACGTGCTGGACGACACCTGACGGGAGCCCGTATCGGCGACCAGGGTCGGTGCGGCAGCGCCACCCCGGGCAGCTTCGTTCTGGTTGCGCACCTCGGCAGCGGCGGCGGCGGCACTGCCCGCAGCGCGGATCTCGTCCGCGCTCGGCACGCGCATGATCGCGCCACGCTTGAGCGAATTGATGTTGTCCCGGTAGAACGCGTTCGGATTCGCGCGCAGCAACGCGATCATTACCTGGTTCACCGAAACGCTTTCGTCGGGTCGCGTCGAGGCGGCGACTTCCGACAACGTTTCGCCTGCGGCAACCGGACCGTATTCGCCACTGGCGGCGGTGCGTTCCGGAGTTGGCGACGGAGCGGCCGGCGGCGTCGAAGCCGTATCGCTGCCTCGAACCGGCTTGGCCGTGGTCTTGGCCGGTGGCTTGGTCGCCGGAAGCTGGGTCGAGGCGGCGGGCGTGGTGCCGTCGCGGACCGGTGCCGTGCTCGCGCGCGACCCCTTGATCGCCGGTGCCATGGTCGGCGGATCCAACAGCACGGTGTATTCGCGCAGCAACTTGCCCTTGGACCAGTTCACTTCGATGAGGAAGTCGAGGAACGGATCACGTACCGCATCCTTGGTCGTGACCTTGATGACCGCGTTGCCCTTGGCACCGGTGGCCAGCGTGAATTCCAGAGGGACGACGATGCGCGCGCGGGACAGACCCACGCGCTCGAAATCGGCAGCCGCTGCCAGCGCAACGCTGACGCTGGCTGTTTCGTCAGGGCCGCCGGTCACCGGGATCTCGGCAACCAGGGGCTCGTTCAAGCCCGACTTGACCTGGATCATTCCCAGGCCCAGCGCCAGCACATTGGTACTGCCCAGTGCGAGCGCAACGGCCAGTGTTAATTTCAGCGATCCATTCATGAGGTCAGCCCCCTGGGTGGCAGTGGCCTAAGGCCTGGTCTTAGCTCTGTCGGTACAGCCCCGCGAACCACCGGCGAATGCGCAAACATCTACCGATCCCCTTCGCAGCGTTAGTCCCACGCGTTTTTCAAACCTGATCAACCACTTGCAAGACCTTGGCTCTAACCACGCGTCCCTGCGCAGCCGTATCCCGCGACCTTTAGAGCCGCCGGACAATCTCGAAAATGCCTTATAACACAACCGTAACTATAGATCACAGATACGATTTCACCAATAGCTCAGCAATCTGGACCGCATTCAAGGCGGCCCCCTTGCGGATGTTGTCGGAAACGACCCACAGATTGAGTCCACGCGGATGCGAGATGTCCTCGCGAATGCGGCCGACGAACACCGCATCCTGACCGGCCGCATGGGAAACCGGCGTCGGATAGCCGCCGGGCACACGCTCGTCGACGACGACAATGCCGGGCGCGCTTTCTAACAGTTCGCGGGCCTGCTCTGCTGTGATCTTGTCGCGGGTTTCGATGTGGACGGCCTCGGAATGGCCATAGAACACCGGCACGCGCACCGCGGTCGGGTTCACCTCAATGGCCGGATCGCCGAGGATCTTGCGCGTCTCCCAGACCATCTTCATCTCTTCCTTCGTATAGCCATTGGCCTGGAAGTCGTCGATCTGGGGAATCAGGTTGAACGCGATCTGGGCCTGGAATTTCTGCGGCTTGGACTCCTGGAAGTTCAGGATTGCCGCGGTCTGGCGACCCAGCTCTTCCATGCCGCTGCGACCGGCGCCGGAAACGGACTGGTAGGTCGCGACATTGACCCGCGTGATGCCGGCGGCGCGATGGATCGGCGCAAGAGCGACCAACATCTGCATCGTTGAGCAATTCGGATTCGCGATGATCCCGCGCGTGGTGTAGTCGGCGATCGCGTCGGGATTGACCTCGGCGACCACGAGCGGGATGTCGTCCTGGTAGCGGAACTCCGAGGTGTTGTCGATCACGACGGCCCCTGCCGCCGCCGCGCGCGGCGCGTGCTCCCGGCTTACGCTGCCTCCGGCAGAGAAGAACGCGATGTCGACACCATCGAAATCGTACGTCGCGAGATCCTGCACCGTGATCTTGCGGTTGCCGAAGTCGACCTCGCCGCCGGCGGAACGCTCGCTCGCCAGTGCGACGAACTCGCTGATCGGGAATTTGCGCTCTTTCAGGATGCCGATCAGGGTTTCACCGACCGCACCGGTCGCACCGACCATGGCAACCTTGAATGTGCGCCCCGCCGAGCTTGCAGACATTTACCTTTCTCCAGTTTGATACTTCAGGAATGCGGACGATGCATCACGTCCGCGCGGACTCTCAGGCTTTGGCCGGAATTCTCGGCTCGACCGCAGCCACGTCGCCGCACTGGGCACGATGGCGCAGCGCCTGGTCCATCAGCACCAGCGCGACCATGGCCTCGGCGATCGGCGTCGCGCGGATGCCGACGCAAGGATCGTGGCGGCCCTTGGTGACCACCTCGACAGGTTCGTTGCGCACGTTCACGCTGCGTCCTGGAATCAGGATGCTCGAGGTCGGCTTGAGGACTATGGACGCGAGCACTTCCTGGCCGCTGGAGATCCCGCCCAGAATGCCGCCGGCGTGGTTGGACAGGAATCCGGCCGGCGTGATCTCGTCGCGATGCTCGCTGCCGCGCTGGGTCACCGCGGCGAAGCCGTCACCGATTTCCACGCCCTTGACCGCATTGATACTCATCAGCGCCGCAGCCAGTTCGCCGTCGAGCTTGCCATAGATCGGCTCGCCCCAGCCTGGGGGCACGTTCGACGCCAGCACGCTGACGCGCGCGCCGACGGAATCGCCCGACTTGCGCAGCCTGTCCATGAACTGTTCGAGCTCGACGACCATTGCCGCATCGGGCCAGAAGAACGGATTGCCTTCGATCGCGTCCCAGTCGAAAGCCGCGGGCACCAGCGGCCCGAGTGCAGCGAGCCAGCCGCGCACCTGTATGCCGTGGCGCTGCGCGAGCCAGCGTTTGGCGATCACGCCTGCGGCGACGCGCATCGTCGTCTCGCGCGCCGACGAACGGCCGCCACCGCGGGGGTCGCGCAGGCCGTATTTCTGCCAATAGGTGTAGTCCGCATGGCCCGGGCGAAACTGCTCGGCGATTTCGGTGTAGTCCTTCGAACGCTGGTCAGTGTTGCGGATCAGCAAGGCGATCGGCGTGCCCGTCGTCAGGCCCTCGTACACGCCGGAAAGAATCTCGATCTCGTCGGCTTCGCGCCGCTGCGAGGTATGGCGGCTGCGGCCGGTCGCGCGCCGGTCCAGATCATCGCGGAAATCTTCCGGGGCGATGGCCAGTCCTGGCGGACAGCCGTCGACGACGCAACCGATGGCCGGGCCGTGGCTTTCGCCGAAGGTCGTGACCGTAAGCAGTTTTCCGAACGAATTGCTGGACACGGAGGGACTCGATCGCGTGGAACCGCGGCGTCGGGCTTTGCGGCGCGCAGCCCGACGGTGACTAGCTTCTTGCCTGCAGCGCAGCGTGGATTTCGTTGGCATGCGCGACCAGATCGCGCCGGTCCAGCGCGAACACGCCCATCTGGCCGACGTTGAACTCGATCCAGGTGAACGGTATGCGCGGCAACAGCGCCGCCAGCGCATGCTCGCTCTCGCCGACCTCGACGATGAGCAAACCCTGCTCGGACAGGTGCGCCGGCGCGGCGGCCAGGATGCGCAGCGCGAAGTCCAGGCCGTCGTGACCGGCTTTCAAGCCTAATGCCGGTTCGTGGCCGTATTCGGGCGGAAGATCGGCAAATTCCTGTTCCGTGACATACGGCGGGTTGGTCACGATGAGGTCGTATACCTCGCCCTGCAGGCCGTTGAACAGGTCCGACTCGATCACCCGTACACGATCCTGCACGTCCTGGAAACGCACGTTCGCCTGAGCAAGCTCCAGGGCCGCCGGACTGATGTCGACGATGTCGACCTGCCAGCCCGGATTGTGCGACGCCATCGCGATGCCGATGCAGCCCGAGCCGGTGCACAGGTCGAGCGCACGCTCGATGTCAACGTCGTCCAGCCACGGCGAGAAACTGCTCTGGATCAGCTCGGCGATCGGCGAACGCGGCACCAGCACGCTCTCGTTGACCTTGAACAGCAGGCCGGCGAACCAGGCCTCGCCTGTCAGATAGGCGACCGGCTTGCGCTCCGTGATGCGCCGCTCGATCAGCGCAAGAATGGTGTTCCTCTCATCCGCGACGAGCTTGGCGTGGCCGTAGTTGGGCGACAGATCGTGCGGCATGTGTAGCGCCCAGAGCACCAGATGCGTGGCTTCGTCGAGCGCATTGTCATAGCTATGGCCGAAGGTCAGGCCGGCGCCGGCGAAGCGGCTTGCGCCATAGCGAATGAAGTCGACGATCGTGGAAAGTTCGGCAGTCATGGGGCGGGCAGCGACAATGGGCCGCAGAGTATAGGACGCGGAGCCCGCGGCGTCCGCGTCTATACTCGCGCAATGAATACACGTCATAACTCGGGCCGCACCTTTCCTACAGCCCTGATCCTCGTCGTCGCCTTCGCCGCCGGTCTGGGCTTGTGGCTGCTGAGCCAGCAGTTCGGCGCCGCGGGCATCGGCACCACGGCCATCACGCGCTATCCGGTGCCGCGCGCCGTCGCTGAATTCCAGCTCACGCGCAGCGACGCGAAGCCGCTGACTGCGGCCGATCTGAAAGGCCACTGGAACCTGTTCTTCTTCGGTTTCACCAACTGCCCGGACATCTGTCCGAATACGTTGGGCGTCCTCAAGCAAGTGCGCGCACATCTGGTCAAGGCCGGCGCTTCGGATCAGGTGCATATTCATTTCGTATCGGTGGACCCGCAGCGCGACCAGCCGGAGATCCTGGCGCGCTATGTCGCGTATTACGATCCCGGCTTCATCGCCGCTACCGGCAGCGACGAGGAACTTGACCGGCTGACCCGCTCCCTGGGCGTCATGTACACGCGCGAGCCGGCCAAAGACGGCCAGTACAACGTCGACCACAGTGCGTCCATCGTCGTCGTCGATCCGCAGGCCCGGCTCGTCGGCCTGTTCCGTCCGCCGCTGGATGCCGCCGCAATCGGCGCGGACATCCTGACCCTGGTGCGCTCCCGCTGATGAAACCGTCGATCCTGCTGCAATACGTTCTGCCGCATCGCCTGCTGTCCCGGACGGTGTACTGGGCGACGCGCTGGACCTGGAAGCCATGGAAGGGTTTCCTCATCGGCCAGATCGTGCGTCGCTTCCAGGTAGACCTCAGCGAAGCACAAACACCGGATCCGGCCGCGTTCGAGCATTTCAATGCGTTTTTTACGCGCGCGCTGAAACAGGACGCGCGCAGCGCCGATCCCTCGGCCGATGCGCTGCTCTGCCCCGCCGACGGCAAGGTCAGCCAGGCCGGGCCGATCCGCGCCGGGCGCATCGTCCAGGCCAAGGGACAGGACTACACCGTTGCCGAACTGCTCGCCTCGGACGAGGATGCCGTTGCCTATGCCGATGGCAGCTTCGTCACGGTCTATCTGTCGCCCCGCGACTATCACCGCGCGCACATGCCGCTGAGCGGCGTGCTGCAGAGCACGGTCCATGTGCCGGGACGGCTGTTCAGCGTCGCACCCGCGCCGGTCGCTGCGATTCCGCGCCTGTTCGCGCGTAACGAGCGCCTGGTTTGCCACTTTAAGGGCGAGCACGGCCCCTTCGTCGTGGTAATGGTCGGTGCGATGCTGGTATCCAGCGTATCGACCGTATGGTCCGGCCTGGAAATACCGCCCTACGCGAGCCGCGTGACGCGCCGGGACTGGCGCGAAAAGAACATCCATCTTGCGCGCTTCGCCGAAATGGCCCGCTTCAACATGGGTTCCACGGTCATCGTGCTGCTGCCCCCCGCCGTCGGCGATATCGACACGGGCCTCGCACCGGAGCAGGCGGTCAAGGTCGGCCAGCGCATCGGCAGCGTCCGCTGATCGCTGCCCCCCCCCACCGGACGCCTGCCGGGTAAACCTCGCCGCGCGGCTTCACACGCGGCGTGGATTGTTTTCAATTTCGTAGGTGACGCGGATTGTCAGTTTGTGACCGGTTCGGCTAATCTCCTCCGCCGGCCGCACTACCATCGCTGGCGATCTGTCGAACCACCTGAAGGGGAAAATCATGCAGCAGTTGATCTGGCGCCTCGTTGCGACCAAACGTGCTTATCAGCTGCAGCGTGAGTTCAAGGAAATCGACAAGCTCATGAACGGCCTGAGCAACGCGGCCCGTCTGCAGCTGGCGACCCTGACCCAGAAGGAATTCTCCGCCGCGGCCAAGAGCGAATTCCCGCATCTGTATGGCACGCCGCCGGAGCAGCGCTACAGCGCCTGGGGCAGCGGTACGGAAATCGGCCTGTCGCGAGCGCGCTCCGACAATCTTCCCGTGCGTATCCGCGGCATTGCCCTCTGGCTGACCGTGGCCTATCACGAAACCCGCGGCACGACCCTGCCCGCGCTCGACGGCGTACACCGTTCACTGCTCCGCGCGCTGCGCTTCCTGCGCGAATCCGCGCCGACCGCGACGGCCGAGAGCTGGTTTTCCAGCGAACAGGCCGCGTAATCCCTGATTCTTTGATGTCGGGCCAGTGGGACGTCGCGCGCCAGGGATGGCGCGCTTTTTCGTTTTGACTGTCACTGGGTCGCTGCAACTCGCACGTGCCGCGTACCACGGCTCGTGGTGCGACCCGAAACGCCGCGCCCGCCGCGCCTTCCCGCTACAGCCGCGTAGACAGCGCCAGCCAGACAGCGCTGGTGTTGGTGCCTGGCACCGCGTCTGACGCGAGCACCACGTCTAACGCGAGCAAATGGGAATCTGCAATGTCTGCCCCGGCTTGATCGCATAGCTCGGCGCACGCAGGCGGTTCAGGCTCGCGATCTCGCGGACTTCACCGCAGCGATGCTTGCGCGCGATCGCCGCCAGCGTATCGCCCTTGCGTACGGTGTAGCGGGCGCGGCCGCGGCTGGCAGTACTGCCGCGCGCCGCCGGGCCGGTCGTCATGGCGACCTGAGGCACCGTAGCCGCATGCAGTTCGGCCGCCAGGGTCTGCCACGGCCCTTCCGCGCAGGTCTTCGGAAACGCCGTTTCCAGCGCCAGCGGTACCGTCAGGCGCGTGCCTGGGGCTATCGCCGCCTGATGGTCGTAGGCCGGGTTGAGATTGCGCAAGGCGCGGAACCAGCCGTCGCGACTGCCACCTTCCTGGCCGAAGCAGATCGACAGCTCCGACAACGACATCGAACGCGGCAGCACCACGCTGCCCAGCCGCGTATCGATGCGCGGGAATTCGAGGTTGTAGCGCTCCGGGTGCATGAACAGCCAGGCCGCGGCGAGCACCATGGGCACGTATTCGCGCGTCTCCGGTGCCAGCGCTCCGTAGACCGACGGATCCCAGAAGCGCGCACGGCCGCCGCCAGCGAGCCGGCCCATGCGACCTTCGCCGCCGTTGTACGCAGCCAGCACGAGTTCGAGATCGTTGTTGAACACGCGCAGCTGTTCATTCAAATAGGCCGCATTCGCGCGTGCCGACAGGGCCGCATCGAAGCGCTGGTCGAAGCCGTCGCTCGTCGTCAGGCCGAAGCGCAGCCCCGTCGCATACATGAACTGCAGCGGGCCACTGGCGCCGGAGCGCGACACCGCATGCACCTTGCCGCCCGATTCCTTCGCGATGAAGCCGAACAGGAGCGCCTCGGGCAGTCCGGCCTTCTGGTATTCGGGCCACATCAGCTGGCGCATGTACTGATAGTTGATGTAGGCCTGGATCAGATTCGGCCGGTACTGTGTCAGCCACTCCTCGAGCGCGGCCTTGACCGGCTCGTTGACAGCAATGATTTCCGCCAGCGGGCGGCCCTTGAGCAAGGTGATCGAGCGAGCCGTCTCGGGCAGGTCGGACACCACCGGAGAGCCTTCGCCCACCGCTTCGGGAACCGCGTCCTCGCCGACCGGCTTCTCGCCCTCGCCGGTCACTGTCGCGATCGGCGCGTCACGTCGCAGCAGGCCGTCGAAGGCCGAGAGAAAACGTTCGTTCTCGCATCCCGGCAATTGCTGGCAGCGTTGCGCGGCGGCGCGCAGATCGTCCAGCGCTGCGTTGCCTTCGCGCGCCGCACGTTCGCGCTCGCCCGCATCGGCCAGTTCCGCGCTGCCTTCGTAGCGCTTGACCGCTTCACCCAGACGCGCATACAACGCGCCGATCTCGCTCTCGTCGGCCGTGGCGCCGGCAGCCGGTTTGACACCTTTCGATGGTGTACCGGCACAGGCCGTGAGGAGAACACACGCAGCCAACGCCGCAGCAAGACGAATTCGCAAGACAGACACTCCTGACAGATCGATCGCACGTTACACAGCGCGGAGAAGCGATACAACCGCAGTCCAATTGCCTGCGCGCGTGAATCCGTCGCTACAATCGGCCTTCACATTACCCATGCAACGACACCCGGAGCAGCCGTGAGCGACATCCTGCTGGGCAAGAGCGACATTGACGTCCTCCTGCGCGCCAAATACGCCAATCGCCACGGCCTCATCGCCGGCGCCACCGGCACCGGCAAGTCGGTCACGTTGATGCGTCTGGCCGAGGGCTTTTCGCAGATGGGGGTGCCGGTGTTCCTCGCCGACGTCAAGGGCGATCTCGCCGGCCTGTGCGAACCCGGCGGCGGCAATACCAGGATCGATACGCGCGTGGCCGAACTCAAGGTCGACTGGAAGGCCGCCGCGAATCCGGTCGTGTTCTGGGACATCTTCGGCACGCTAGGCCATCCGGTGCGCAGCACGATCTCGGAGATGGGTCCGAACCTGCTGGGTCGTCTGCTGGAGCTCAACGATACCCAGGCCGGCGTGCTCGAAGTCGTGTTCAAGCTCGCGGACGACGAAGGCCTGCTGCTGCTCGACCTCAAGGATCTGCGCGCGCTGCTGACCTTCGCCGCCGAAAACGCGAAAGTCATCTCGCAGCGCTACGGCCTGATTTCCTCGACGTCGATCGCGGCGATCCAGCGCGCACTACTGAGCCTGGATCAGGCCGGCGGAGACCAGTTCTTCGGCGAACCGGCGCTGGATCTCGCCGATTTCCTGCGCCAGGACATGGGCGGTCGCGGCATCATCAACGTGCTGGCCGCGGATCAGCTCATACTCAAGCCAAAGCTGTATTCGACCTTCCTGCTGTGGATGCTGTCGGAACTGTTCGAGCGGCTGCCGGAAGTCGGCGACATCGACCAGCCCAAGCTCGTGTTCTTCTTCGACGAGGCGCACCTGCTGTTCGACGACGCGCCGCCTGCGCTGGTACAGCGCGTCGAGCAGGTCGTGCGGCTGATCCGTTCCAAGGGCGTCGGCGTGTACTTCTGTTCGCAGAATCCGGACGACGTGCCGCAGACCATCCTCGGCCAGATGGGCAACCGTGTGCAGCATGCGCTGCGCGCGTTTACGCCGCGTGACCAGAAAGCGGTCAAGGCGGCCGCGGAAACATTCCCGCCCAATCCCAAGATCAAGAAAGTCGCCGACGTCATCACTCAGCTCGGCGTCGGCGAAGCCCTCGTGACCACCTTGCAGGATGGCGGCGTGCCGCTGCCGGTGGAACGCGCCTTTATCGTGCCGCCGGGCTGTCGCATCGGCGCGATCAGCGATGCCGAGCGCGCGGCGATGCGTGCGCGTTCGCCGGTCGGCGGCAAGTACGACACCACCGTCGACCGCGAGTCGGCTTACGAGAAAATCGCCGCGCGCAACGCGGAAACCGCGGCCTCTGCCAAGGACGCCGAACCGGTCGATAAGAAGAAGACCGGCAAGAGCGCCGATGCGCCCAGCGGCTGGGGCGACATGATCAAGGGTGCGCTGTTTGGCACCGGCCGGCGCCAGGGCGTCATCGAAGCGACCGCCAAGTCGGCGATGCGCTCGGTCGGCAACCAGCTCGGCCGCCAGATTCTGCGCGGCGTGCTCGGTTCGATCATGGGCGGCAAGCGCTGAAAATTTTTATCATTTTCCACAGTTGACCAGCAGACTTTCATGACCGACCAAACCATCGTGCCATTCTGGCAGCGGCTGAGCGAAATCACCCTCTATCCGGCCAAACCCGCCGCCATGATCACGATCGGCGTACTGGCGCTCGCGCGGCTGCTGGGCCTGCTGCCCGGGCTGGCCGGCTGGCTGCTCGATCTGCTGGTCACGGTGGCGCTGTACCGGTTCGCTTTCGAGGTGTTGCGCGCCACCGCCAACGGCCGCATGGAGCCGCCCGAGGGCATGGGCGAGACTGCGCAGTCTTCCGGCTGGCTCGCGATCTGGCTGCAGCTGATTTTCATCATCGCAGCGGTGTTGCTGGTCGTCCTGCTCGGCTGGATCGGCCTCGCCTTGTGTGTCGTCATGCTCGTTGGCTATCCCGGCGCGGTGATGTCGCTCGCGATCGACCAGAACCTCGGCCATGCACTGAATCCAGGCACCTGGGTCCAGATCATGACGCGGCTGGGATGGCCGTATTTCGTTGCATTCGGCCTCATCCTCGTGATTTTCATCAGTGCCGGCAACGCCCAGGCGTGGCTCGCCAAGCTGTTGCCGCTGGCCGTCGGCCTGCCGGTGTTTCACTTCATTTCCGGCTATGCACTGATCGCAACCTTCCACCTGATGGGCTATCTGATCTGGCAGTACCAGGACGAACTCGGGTTCACGCCCGACGCGGTGCCAACGCTGCAGCTCCATCGCAATGCCGATACGGACCAGTACATCCTCGACGAGGCTGCGCAGATGGTGCGGGACGGCGAGACCGACATGGCCACCGAGGCGCTGCAGGCACACCTGCGCGAGCGCGGCGGCACCGAAGCCGTGCATACGCAATACCGCAAACTCGTGCGGCTCAAGGGCGACAGGAACGAACTGATACGCCACGGCAAGGAGTGGCTTCCGATGCTGCTGGCTCAGGAGAAGGAGAAGACCGCCGTGGAGCTCTGCCGCGAGCTGACCGATCTCGATCCGACCTTCGTCCTCACCGACGCCGAATCGAACGCGCGCATGGCCCAACGCGCGTCGACGCTCGGCCATGCGCAGCTGGCGCTGCGCCTGATCAACGGCTTCCACAAGCGCCACCCGAAAAGCGCCGACATACCGGCGATGTACCTCCTCGCGGCACGCCTGCTCAGCGAGCGCATGGGCAAGGACGCGGAAGCAAAAGCGCTGCTGACGCAGATCCGCGGCGCCTATCCGAATCACGCGCTGGTTCCACAGATCGATGCGTTGATGAAGCTGATCGACAGCGTGAGCGCGAAGAAACCGGCGGCGGACTGAGCCACACACACGCGCGGCCCGCGTTTATGGCGGGCCGTGCGTTCCGGAACGCGCTGAGGCCTCTCGATTACGCAAGAGACCGCCGTTTCAACCGACCGTGAAACTCTCGCCGCAGCCGCACTCGCCGGTCATGTTCGGATTGCTGAATACGAATTCCGCATTGAGGCCGGTCTTCTGGAAGTCGATGGCCGTACCGTCGACGAGCGGCAGGCTCTTGCGATCGACCACGAGCCTGACGCCCGCGTCGTCGATCCACTGGTCTTCGTCGCTGATCGTATCGGTCAGGTCGACGACATAACTGTAGCCGGAACAGCCGGTGCGCTTGACCCCGAAACGCACGGCTTTCGCCGTCGCATCGCGAGCCAGAAAATCGTGCATGCGCTGACGCGCAGCGGGAGTCAGGGAAATGGACATGATCGGATTCTAATGGCCTTGGCCGGGACTACCAATAACACGTGTCGCTATCGTGCCGCAGGGGATGGGGCCTATTGGACCGAAAGCAAGGCCGGCGACCGCAGCAGCGCAGTTCCGTTATCATCGCGGGCTTCCCCGGCGCACCCGGCGCCTCACGATTTGGCGGAGTAGAGATCCATGGCGGTAGTCAGCATCAAGGCCGCGCTGGCCGGGACGCACCCGATCGGCAGCGAAATCACGGTCCGCGGCTGGGTACGCACCCGGCGCGATTCCAAGGCCGGCCTTTCGTTCGTCAATCTCAGCGACGGCTCCTGCTTCGACCCTATCCAGATCGTCGCGCCGAACACGCTGCCGAACTACGAAATCGACGTACTCAAGCTCACCGCCGGCTGCGGCGTCATCGCCACCGGCACCGTCGTCGAGTCACAGGGCAAGGGCCAGAGCTTCGAGATCCAGGCCACCGCCATCGACGTCACCGGCTTCGTCGACGATCCCGAGACCTATCCGATCCAGCCCAAGCCGCATTCGATGGAGTTCCTGCGCGAGGTCGCCCACCTGCGCCCACGCACCAACATCTTCGGCGCGATCACGCGCGTGCGCCATTGCCTCGCGCAGGCCGTGCACCGCTTCTTCCACGAAAACGGCTATTTCTGGATCAACACGCCGATCATCACGACCAGCGACGCCGAAGGCGCCGGCCAGATGTTCCGCGTATCGACGCTGGACCTCGCCAACCTGCCGCGTACGGACAAGGGCGCCGTCGATCATTCCAAGGATTTCTTCGGCAAGGATGCGTTCCTGACCGTCTCGGGCCAACTCAACGTCGAGGCCTACTGCCTGGCACTGAGCAAGGTCTACACCTTCGGCCCGACCTTTCGTGCGGAAAACTCGCAGACCTCACGCCACCTGGCCGAGTTCTGGATGATCGAGCCGGAAATCGCGTTCGCGGACCTGTCCGCCGATGCCGACCTCGCCGAGGCGCTGCTGAAATATGTGTTCCGCGCAGTACTGAACGAACGCGGCGACGACATGGCTTTCTTTGCCGAGCGCGTCGAGAAGACCGCGATCACACGTCTGGAAAACTTCATCGACGCGCCGTTCGCGCGCATCGACTACAGCGAAGCCGTCAAGATCCTGCAGAACTCCAGCAAGACCTTTGAATTCCCGGTCGAATGGGGCATGGACCTGCAGACCGAACACGAACGCTATCTCGTCGAACAGCATGTCGGCCGCCCGGCCGTGGTGATGAACTATCCGGAGCAGATCAAGGCTTTCTACATGCGCCTCAACGACGACGGCAAGACCGTCGCCGCGATGGACATCCTTGCGCCGGGTATCGGCGAGATCGTCGGCGGCTCGCAGCGCGAGGAGCGGCTCGACCTGCTGGATGCGCGCATGGCGAAGATGCACATCGACCCGGTCCACTACCAGTGGTACCGCGACCTGCGCCGCTACGGCACCGTTCCGCACGCGGGCTTCGGCCTGGGCTTCGAGCGCCTCGTCGTCTATACCTGCGGCCTGGCCAATATCCGCGACGCGATTCCATATCCGCGCGTCCCCGGCCACGCAGAATTTTGAACGTGCTGTTCCTGCTGCTGCTCGCGCTGGGCTTCGCCATCTTCGGCCTGACCGCCTATGTCATGAGCTGGCCGCTGGTCGCGACGCAACTGCGCGACCGGCATCCGCAGCATCGTCCACTGATGGGCGCGACGCCGTTTTCGCCACGCGCGTTCGGCTGGTTCCTGCGCTTCGCCTGGCGCACCTCAGCCGACCAGAACCTGCGCTTCCTCGCCCTTCCCGGCAGCATCGCCGCCTGGGCCATCGCCATCGGCAGCACCTGCGCGGCGATACTGCTGCTGCTGCGCATCACTGGAGTCGTGGTATGAGCGAAGAAACCGAAAATACCGACAGCATCGCCGCGATACCTGCGCAAACCTACTGGTGGTGCGCGGGATTCGGCGACACGCTGATCTGGTCGCGCCTGGACATACTCGACAGCGGTATCGCCGAAGTGTTCGGCGCCACCGGCGAATACCTGCGCTACGACGACGAAGCCAGTGCACGCATGGCACTGCTCGATGCGGAATTCCGCGAGTTCGACGGTCTGGACGAGGAGGATGCCGCGATCATGGGGTTCGACCTCGACACCATGGACATACCGCGCGGAGACAGCGACGAAGAATTGCTGCCGCGCATGGTGCACAAGATAGCGCGCGGTCTGGCTTAGTTCAGGAGCGTCCAGCGAATGCTCAGCCACTCCGCAGAAGCTATGCACAAGCCCTCCCCTTGAAAGGGAGGGCTTTCACGCTTTCGACTCGTCGACGGAGATTCCCATGCAGCTCGATCTGAACGGCCGTCACGCACTGGTCTGCGGCGCCTCGCAAGGCATAGGCCGCGCTGCGGCGCACGAACTCGCCCTGCTCGGCGCCAACGTCACCGTACTCGCACGCAACGCAGAATCACTGGCCGCTGTCGTGGCCGCGCTGCCGAGCGTGCATGCCGCGCAGACGCACGGCTTCATCGCCGCCGACATGGCCGACACCGAAGTGCTGCGCCGCAAAGTGGAAAGTACCGCGTACGCCGCACCGGTGCAGATCCTCGTCAACAACACCGGCGGGCCGCCGGGCGGACCGGCGCAATCGGCCAAAGCCGAGGCCTTCGTCGAGGCCTTCCAGCATCACCTGCTCGCCAATCACGCGCTGCTGCAATGCGTGCTGCCCGGCATGCGCGAAGCGGGCTACGGCCGCGTCGTCAACGTGATCTCGACCTCGGTCAAGGAACCGATCCGCAACCTCGGCGTGTCCAACACGATCCGCGGTGCCGTGGCGAGCTGGGCCAAGACGCTCGCGACCGAGCTCGGCCCCTACGGCATCACGGTCAACAATGTTTTGCCCGGCTACACCCGAACGCAGCGCCTCGAGCAGATCGTGCGCGACCGCATCCAGGCCACGGGCAAGAGCGAGCAGGACATCGAACAGGCGATGCTCGCCAGCGTGCCGGCGGGCCGTTTTGCCAGCGCCGGGGAAATCGCCGCAGCGATCGCATTCCTCGCCTCGCCGGCCGCGGCCTACATCAACGGCGTCAACCTGCCGGTCGATGGCGGGCGCATGCAGTCGCTGTGAACCGGCGGTCCGTCCGGTCGTTGCCGTGCAGAGCGGCGGCCACAACGCTGTAAGTGCCTCAAGGTGTTCCGCCGGCGAGCTCATCGTCCGGTACGGGCCTGGTTCAGCGCCGCAATGGGACAACCCCGGCAGACAGTCAAGACTCGCAACGTCAAACCGGTGCAGCCGCAACACACGGCGGCCCCTGATGGAGACATTGCGACGCACACTGTCACCGTGCGCCGCGCGGGCGGCGCGGGTCCGTGCCATCGAGGTACCGCTGCGTGCAACCGACCACCGTCCGCACCACCGTCCTGGCCGCCATCGTCGTGGCGCAGACGCTGCTGGTCGGACTCGACGGATCCCGTACCATCCAGGCGCTCGACCGCGCCGGCTGGCTGTTCAGCATGGCCGAAGGCTACATGGGCTGGCTGCGCATGGGAGTTGCGGCCGTGCTCGTGTGGGTGGCGGGCCTGCTGCCGCTGCTGCTGGCGCTGACCCTCGGCGCGACGGCGGCCTGGGGCTTGCGCCGGTTTTCCGCCACGCCCGATCACATCGACGGGCAGGGCCGGCCCATCGTCGTGCTCGTGCTGGTCCAGTGCGCCGTACTCGGCGTCTGGTTCCGGCTGCTGCCCGACGCCGCGCCGGGCGACGGATGGCAGAATGACGGTCTGCCCTACACCGTGATGTCGGTGCTGACCGGCATGCTCTGGGCGTTCTGCAACCCGCTGCTGCTGTGGCGCGCGGCCGGCGGCCATCCGCCGCGGCGCGACGCGCGCGAGCTCCAGCAACTCCACGAGATCGGTCTGCGCCATGCACGCGCGATCACGCGCAAGACGGACGACGGGCACGAGTCGTAGCACAGCGCATCACAGGCCAGACACTCCGAGCCTCGCCGAACACACGCTACCATCGGCGCATGACCATCCAGACCCTGAGCAACCTCATCGACGGTCGCCTGACCGCGCCGGCCAGCGGCCGCTATCTCGATGTATTCGAACCGGCCACGGGCCAGCTCCATGCGTACTGTCCGGATTCTGACGCGGCCGACGTCGCGCTCGCGGCCGAGGCGGCTCAGCGTGCGTTTCCAGCATGGTCGCGTCTACCCGCAGGGGAGCGCGCGCAGCTGCTGAACCGACTCGCCGACGCGATCGAGCAGCAGCAGGAAACCTTCGCGCTGGCCGAATCGCGGGACAGCGGCAAGCCGCTGCAGCTCGCGCGCAGCGTCGACATCCCGCGCGCGGTCAGCAACCTGCGCTTCTTCGCCGCGGCCATCACGCAATGGTCCAGCGAAGCGCATGCGATGGAAGACCGAGCCCTGAACTACACCCTGCGCCAGCCGCTCGGCACGGTCGCCTGCATCAGCCCGTGGAATCTGCCGCTGTACCTGTTTACCTGGAAGATCGCGCCGGCGCTCGCGACCGGCAACTGCGTGCTCGCGAAACCCTCCGAGGTCACGCCGCTGACGGCCTGGATGCTGGCCCAGGCCAGCATCGACGTCGGCTTTCCGCCCGGTGTTCTGAACATCCTGCTCGGCAGCGGCGCGCAGACCGGCCAGGCGCTGGTCGACGCCGCTGCGGTCAAGGCGATTTCCTTCACCGGCTCCACGCGCGTCGGTGCGCAGATCGCGCAGAGCGCGGCACGGCAGTTCAAGAAAACCTCGCTGGAACTCGGCGGCAAGAACGCGACGCTGGTGTTCGCCGATTGGGAGGGCAGCGAAGCCCAGCTCGACACCATCGTGCGCTCCGCCTTCGCCAACCAGGGGCAGATCTGCCTGTGCGGTTCGCGCATCCTCGTCGAACGGCGCGTCTATGCCGAGTTCCGCGACCGCTTCGTGTCACGCGTGCGGGCGCTGCGCGTCGGCGACCCCGATCTGCCCGGCAGCGATCTCGGCGCCGTCGTGTCGCAGGCGCATTTCGACAAGGTCATGGGTTGCATCGCGCTGGCCCGGCAGGAAGGCGGCGAGGTGCTGGTCGGCGGGCAAGCCGCCAGCGTCCCCGGACGCTGCGCCGACGGCTGGTTCATCCAGCCGACCGTGATCGACAACCTCGGCGCCGGCTGCCGCACCAACCAGGAAGAAATCTTCGGTCCCGTGGTCACACTGCAGCCGTTCGACGACGAAGCCGAGGCGCTGGCGATCGCGAACGGCACCGCGTACGGTCTGGCCGCGACGGTGTGGACACGCGATCTCAATCGCGCCCATCGCGTCGCCGCGCAACTGCACAGCGGCATCGTCTGGATCAACTGCTGGATGCTGCGCGACCTGCGCACGCCGTTCGGCGGCGTCAAGCAGTCCGGCGTCGGCCGCGAAGGCGGCACCGAGGCGCTGCGCTTCTTCACCGAGGCGAAGAACGTGTGCATCGCGTTCGACTGAGCCCGCACGTCAATCTGTCCGCCGTCATTTCCGTACCCTGCCCGGCCGCGGCTATGCTTGCGGTTTTCGCCCTGGAAACCGGCCATGAATGATCTTTCCGACCTGCTCAGGCGCAACAAGGCCTGGGCCGAAGCCATGCGCACGCAGGACAAGGATTTCTTCAAGCGCCTGTCCAGCCAGCAGGCACCGAAATACCTCTGGATAGGCTGTTCCGACAGCCGCGTGCCGGCCAACCAGATTACCGACATGCAGCCCGGCGAAGTGTTCGTGCATCGCAACGTCGCGAACGTCGTCGTGCATACCGACCTCAACTGCCTGAGCGCCATCCAGTTCGCCGTCGACCTGCTCAAGGTCGAACACATCATGGTCGTCGGCCACTACGGCTGCAGCGGCGTGCATGCCAGCCTGACCGGCATGCGCGTAGGCCTGGCCGACAACTGGCTGCGCCATGTCGGCGACGTCGCGCAGAAGCATGCGGCCATGCTCAGCGCGCTCGAGCTCGACGCACTGCGCCACGCCCGGCTGTGCGAACTCAACGTCATCGAACAGGTGCTCAACGTGTGCCAGACCACCATCGTCGAAGACGCCTGGTCGCGCGGCCAGTCGCTGAGCGTGCACGGCTGGATCTACAGCCTGTTCGACGGCCGCATCACCGACCTGGGCATGACGGTCGGGGCACGCGAACAGCTACCCGTTGCCTACCCGGCGGCTCTGGGCCGGCTTACGGCGCGGGATTGATGCCATGAGCGTGCTTGGCCGCGCTTGCGCGTTCGGCGGCATGAGCGCGCAGTCGCGGCAACGCACACGCGCTGCAAAACCGCCGCGCGCGGCGCTGTTCTATGCTGCGCGCGACTCCGGAGAACCACCATGCGCCCCAGCCCGACCTTCGCCCTGACGGCCCCCGCCCTGACGATACTTGCGCTGCTTGCCCTGCCCACCTTGGCCGGTGCCGCGAGCTGGAAAGAGCAGCAGATCGCCGCCGCGGAAAAGTCCGAATCCATTCTGCGGCAGGCGGAAAAAGTCCGCGGCCTGCTGCCGCAGTACCAGATCATGCGTGCCGCCTACGTCGCCGACGACGGCAAGGCCTTTCGCCTGATCTTCGGCCAGTACCTGAGTTGGCATCAGTCCTACCTGGGCCTGCACGACGATGCGATGCAGTCCTTCTCGATCCAGCAGGGCGGCGACAAGCAGGACGCGCCCTCGCCGCTCGACGGCGATGCCTGGCGCATCGAACCGGCCGCCGACACGATCGCACGTCTGGCTGCCGACCAGCGCGCCGTGTTCTTCAACGAGGCGCACAACGCCGCAATCACACGCACGCTGACGGTCGCCATGCTGCCGCGCCTGAAGGAACTCGGCTTCACCCATTTCGCCGCCGAAACGTTGTACGAAACCGATACGAATCTGGCCGGCCGCGGCTATCCGAACGAGGACAGCGGCTTCTACACGCAAGAGCCGGTCTACGCCGAGATGGTGCGTACTGCGCTCCGCCTCGGCTTCACCGTGGTCGCCTACGAGGCCGCGTCCGAAGCGGTCGGCGACGCGCGCGAAAAGGAACAGGCGCGCAACCTGTACAACCGCGTCTTCAAGGACGACCCCAAGGCCCGCGTCGTGGTCAACGCCGGCTATGCGCATATCGTCGAATCGGGCAAGTACCTCGGCGGCGCGAGCATGGCGCAGCATTTCCGCAAGATCGCGCACATCGATCCGCTGACCGTCGAGCAGACCATGCTGATCCCGCATACCGAGACCAGCCAGGATCACCCCTACTACCGCGCACTGCTGGCGAAATCGCCGCCGAAGACCGCGGTCGCCTTCGTCGCGAAGGACGGCAAGCCCTGGAGCCTGCGTGAAGGCCAGTACGACCTCAGCGTCGCGCTGCCGCCGTATACGCACGACAACGGCCGGCAGAGCTGGCTCAGCCTCGGCGGCACACGCCAGCCCTACACCATCGACGGCGAAATCTGCCGCTCGGTCATGCCGTGCATGATCGAGGCGCGCTATATCGGCGAAGGCGACGATGCGATCCCGGCCGACCGCATCGTGATCGGCCTGAGCGATTCCTCGCTGACCGGCAGCGAACGCAAGTTCCGCACCGTCAACCAGTTGCGCACCGACCTGTACCTGCGTCCCGGCCGCTATCGCGTGCGCGCGAGCGGCGCGGACAGCCAGGTCGTCAACACGCAGAACATCACCGTCGCCGGTAGCACCGTCGGCAGCAGCAAGGAACGCAACCCATGAGCGCCCCCGCACACGGCAGTCCCGAACAAGCCAACCCCGAGCACACCGGCCACGTCCAGACCGGTCACGTCCACGCCGGCAACGCGCCTGCGCCGGTCGGCGCCTATCCGCATGCGCGCCGCGTCGGCAACCTGCTGTTCCTGTCCGGGGTCGGCCCACGCACGCCCGGCAGCAACGCCATCCCCGGCAACGTGTATGACGCCGGCCAACGCCTCGTCTCCTACGACATCGAAGCGCAGTGCCGCCAGGTCTTCGCCAACGTGCGCGCCGTGCTCGAAGCTGCCGGCGCGCGCTGGGAAGACCTCGTCGACGTCACCGTCTATCTGACCGACATGAGCCGCGATTTCGCGACCTATAACCGCCTCTACGCCGAACACTTCACGACCGCGCAGCCGTGCCGCACGACGCTCGGCATCACCGCGCTGCCGACGCCGATCGCGATCGAGTTAAAGTGCGTTGCGGTCGTTGGGGAAGCGGGCTGACACCACGCGACACGTCAGCCAGCCCGTCAGTTCGGATTGCCGCAGGCTGGCGGCAGTGGCGACAGCGTCATCACGCAGGTATTGCCGCTGCGGAACGAGAGGAATCCCGCACCGCCGACGCCACCGTTCGCCCCCACGACACGAAACGTACATGATGCCGACGGCTGCACGCCGTTCGGGTTCGTGACTACCAGCTCCGGCGCCATCACATTGAAAGCCTGCTGCCCGCTCGCGTTCGTCGTCGAGGACGTCTCCACAGCGCTGACCGGAGCCAGGCCCTGCGTGGTACAGCTGGGCAAGATATCGAAACCCGGATAGGCGGGGCTCAGCGTCGCCGTCAGCGTGGTCGTGCCCGTCTGCGTGATCTGCTGCATGCTCAGCGCGACCGACGGCGCGATCTGCCGACCACTCACGTAGTACTCGTACGTCTCGGCGAGTTCGCGCACCTTGAACCGGCAACGCACATGCGGCGAACCCGTCGGCGGCACGGTCACGAGGTTCTGCGAAAGCACGCGAAACTGCACCTCGCCGCTCGCGTTGGCAACCTTGCTGCCGTTCTGCGCCGAACCCGCAGCAGAACCATCGAGGCTCACCGTCGCCGGCGACTCCGCCGTGCAGCTCGCGTCGATCGTCACGCCACCCTCGGCCGGCGACCGCGTGCCGACGACGACGACGCGATCGACCTCGGTGGATCCCGAGTTCGGCACGTTCACCGAGGACGGACTCACGTTCAACGACGGCGCGATGCGCTGCCCCTGCACTGGGACGACGGCCGTCCTGGCGCTGGACGCGTGCGCACGGAACGTGCAGCGGCCGGAAGGCGGATTGCCGCTGTCGGCGATCAGGCGCAGTCCGCTGGTCGTGATCGCGAAGTCCGCACGAGCGTTCGCGTCCGTGACCCGCGTCGCCGGGCTCACCGCAATCGTCGTGATCGCCGGCGTGCCGGCGTCCTTTTCGCAGCTTGCCGCAATTGACTGGCCATTGAGCGCGGTCGACCACACCAGTTCGATCTGCCGCGTACTGCTGCCGTTGACCGTGATCGTCGAATTGGGCGTGGCCGTCAGTGTCGGATCGACGATGAAGCGATAGCGCTTCGCGAGAGTGGCGAAACACTGAACGTTTGGCGACTGCGTACACGGTATGAAATCGATGTACTGCGTGGTAGTCGCCGTCGGCCCCGTGACCGGCAGACCTGCCGTCGTCACCGTCAGTGCAAGATTCTGCCCGCCCAATGGAATCGTCGCGCCGGTACGTGCCGACGCCTGACCCGAACCGACATTCGTCAGCGTCCAGGTATAGCCATCGCCAACGACATTGAATTGATAGTGACTGACGCCCAGACCATTCGTCGAAAACGGCAGCGAGATCGCAACCGTGGCATCACCGTCGATGGACATTTCCGTGGCCTCCGGCTGCAGATCGTGCGCAACCACGAGGCCTGTGTCACCACCAGCAACAGCCAGGATAGCTCCGGCGATAACGACGAATTTGCAGAACCAACTATCCATGCAGATTCTCCTGTGTGCGTTCCATGCCGCCCTCGCGCACCGATCTGCCGTTGGTCGCGATCGCCGTGGATCGCGACACGGCCAGGCTCGGATCGACGACGAAGCGGTAGCGCCGCGCCGCAGTCCAGTTGCAGAATTCGTTTGCCGGGCCGGTGCATGCGGCGAAGTCGATGTACTGCGCCGAGGTCGGCGTCGGTCCCGTCAGCGGCAGTCCTGCCGTGGTCAGCGTCACCGGCAGATTCTGTCCGGCCAGCGAAATCGTCTTACCTGTCCGCGCCGAACCCTGTCCCGACTCCACGTTCGTGATCGTCCACGTATAGCCGTTTCCCACGACATTGAAGCGATAGTAGTTGGCGGATAGCCCCGACCACTGGAACGGCAGCGTGATATTGGCCGTCCCGTTGCCGTTGACGCTGATGTCTGTAACGGCCGGGGCAAGCTGCTGCGCGACAACCGTGCCGCTGCCGACGATAGCGAGGAGCGCGGCCATGCCGATGATCCGTCTGCAAAGCCGATTGTCCACGTACGTTTCCCTGTAATGCGTTTAGTATGACGCCAGATGAGCGGGCGCTATCAAACAGATTGAGCTGCCGCTCTTAAGTTGGGCGGCTGCACATAAGCGGAAGGTGGTTCGGCTCAAAACAGCGGTTCGCACAGACCTGCCACTTTCATTGAGCAGGCGAGCTGGCTCACGTAGAGATAGGTGATCACACCAATCGCCGCGACGGAGACGAGCAGATAGCCTATCGCGCTCCGCCGCCGTATCGTCGCTAGCATAGGTAGCGACAGAACGATTGCGCACACGGCCGCGCCTAAACCCCATCGGACAATATCCGTGCCGACATTGACAGGCCGCGACGCCAGTTGCGTTCGCCAGAGTAGGCATGTCGCAACGACCGACGCCAATATCACGGCCGCAAATGTGCAGAGTCTCCAGACGGATCTGAGGCCCGAATTTCCAGATTTCATGGTTTGAACTCGTGGAAGTCGCTGTCGATAGGTGCGCGTTGGAAGCGAACGAACGAAAATCTGTCGTCGTCGAAATTAGCGGCACGCATATTCATCACCAAGGAAGCTGGCCCGGCCTATTGGCTACGTCCCGTAGCTGACTTTTTGTAGCCAAATAATAAAGATTTGAAAGTATTTATATTAATACCATAAATATATTAAGTTTTTTGATTTTCATCTCAATCTGGCGCAATTCATCTGAGTGGATTCCTGCCAGCAGCACGCTGCATGGCGAGCGTTACCCTGGGCGAAAGCAAGGCACCCAAGAGCATAAATGTTCGAACAACGGTAGAGGTTGAAAAAATTGAATCCATTGAAGCACTGCCAAAGACTTCGTCGATCCACGCGCCCTCGAAAGGGAAAATCAGCCCAGAAACGCCAATAGCCAGTACCGATGCGCTAGCAGCCAAGCCAACTCGACTCAGTTTTGGTACGGCGCTCCAGTTCATTGCCAACGCAAGGGCCACAAAAAAAAACATGACGATGACCGACGCATCATTTAGAAGCCAGCCGACGACTTCTGACTGGCTGCCGCCGCCAATTTCGGTGTGACGCGCAAGATACGGAAATACTTTATGAGTCGCGAATGACGCGAGTGAAAATATCGCGATAGCCTCTGCCCGCCTATTCTTCACATTAGGGCTTGTCACATTCGCACCTTCGGATAGTTGGTGTATCACCTGAGCGGAACCCCCAGTCGTTGTGTACAACGATATTTTCATTTGTGCTCGCTGACACTGTTCCGTGACTACCATCTTCCAATGGCGCGTATATCCCTACATGACCGTTGCTTGCAATCACGTCACCAGGCTTTGGGAGTATCGGCGTCGGCAAAATGTAGTATCCGGGTATTTTTACCTGCTTGTCCGCCCACTCGGAAGCCGACGGAGGTCTGCCGTCGATTCTGCCGGGCGGATCACCACCACCCGTCAACATGTCGTACACAAACAGATTGCACTTGTAAGAAAATCGGCCGCCCAGTAGAGATCTGATTCGACCGCGCGCCTCCGAGTGCGGATCTGGATAGCCATAGTTTTCGTTTCCGATCCATATCGTCGCGCTCAGCCATGCGCTCGATCCATCCAGACCAAGGCTGTCATATACGCTGAGAGGCTGTGCGTCGGCGTAGTTGTATATGGCAGGGCCGCCTACTAACCCAATCGGGTCACTTTGAATGTACCGCCCTGTCTTCGCCTCATATTCTCTGAAGTAGTTGTAATGCAACCCCGACTCCACATCAAAGTGCTGCCCCGGGTAGCGCATGTTGAGTTCAAACCCCGGCGCCAGCACCGCCGGCGCATGATCCCCGAACGCCGTCTGCAGCAGGTCCCAGCGCCACTGCACCGCCTGGGTGTTCGCATCGACAGCCACGCGTGGCGTGCCGAGGTGGTCGGTTTCGAGATAGCTCAGCTGTGCGGTCGTGCTGGGCGCGACGTAGCGGGCGATCGCGATGGGCAGGCCGTCGAGGTAGATGTATTCGGTGCGTAGCTGGCTGATGCGGCCGCAGCTGTTGGGTGTTTCAGTGCCGTCGGTGCCGCGGCTCGTATCGCCGCCGCCGCAGGTCGAGGTCCAGTTGAGGTCCATGAGGCGAAGGCCGGCTTCGTCGTAGACCGTGTCGATCGCCGCACCCGGCAGGGCCTTCTGGGTACGCTGGCCCAGGCCGTTGTAGGCATAGCGGTAGTCCTGCGCCGCGCCCTGGCCGTCTTTCGTGATCGTGGTCAGACGATTGGTGTCGTCGTAGACCAGCGGATAGGCCGAGATGCCGAGGCCTTGCGTGGTGTTGCCGTTGGCGTCGTAGCTGCGCGACGTGCCGGCGATGCTGGCCAGACGATGCGTGCCGCTGGCGTAGCTGTAGGGCTGCAGCGACTGGGCGGTAATCTGCTTGCTGGTGCGGTCGCCGGTGGGTGAGTAAGTGAAGGTTTCCAGCGGCAGATCGGCAGCATCGCGCATCTGCGTGAGGCGGTTCAGCGGGTCGTAGCCGTAGCGGCGCTGCGGCGCGCCGCCGAGTGCGGTCGCGATCTGGGTAATGTTGCCGAGCACGTCGGCATCGAAGTCGAGCAGCAGGCCGCCGGGCAAGGTGCTTTCGATCTGGTCGATCGCGAAGTTGCGGTCGTAGCGCTTGGTCAGCTGGCGGGTATTGCCGAAGGTCAGGTCCTTGAGTGGACCGAACGGGTAGTAGGCGGCCTGGCTGACCAGCGTCGTGACCGCGCCGCCGGCGGCGGGCTGCCAGTTCACGCCGGTGACGCGGCGGCTCGCGTCGCGCAGGTAGGTCACGACCGCGCCGTGCGGGTAGATGATGCTCTTCAGCAGGTCGGCGCGATCGTAGGCATAGGCCAGCTCGTAACCCAGCCCGCTGCTCCAGACCTCGCCCGGCCCGAGCACGCGCTTGCGCACGACATTGCCGCGGCGGTCGTAACAGTACGTGGTCGAACCGCTGGCGTCGGTGACGCGGCTCAGGCGACCGACGGGGAATGAGTTCCCGCAGTCGGTCTGGCCGTCCGGCAGGTCGTAGTCGCGGCGCACGCGGCGGTTGGCGTCGGGATAGAAGGTATCGACGCGCCGGTTCAGCGCATCGTAGACGTGGGTTGCGGTGATGCCGCGCGCGTCGGTCTCGCTGAGCCGGTTGCCGGCCAGGTCGTAGAGGAAACTGCGGTTGCCGACGTCGCGGCTGAGTTCTTCGCGCAGGTCGCCGAGGCGGTCGTGTACGTAGGTGGTCGGCACGCCGTCGGGATCGGTGACGCCGGTCAGCCGGTCGGCCGCGTCGTAGCGCAGCTGCGTAAGCGCGTTGGCGGTGGTGCCGGTGCCCCCGAAATCCTGCAGGCTTTCGACGAGGCGATTGAGGCCGTCATAGCGCTGCTCGGTCTGCACCTCGCGGCCGTCGATGCTGCGGCGCGGATTGCCGTTCGCGTCGTAGCCGTTGAGGATGCCCTCGGCGGCATCGTCGAGCTCGAAGCGGACCACCGGACGATTGAACGCGTCGAGCTGGCGCACCAGGCGATCTAGCTCGTCGAATTCGCGCTCGAGCTGCCACAGGTTCTCGCCACGGCTGGTGAGCCGTTCCTCGACGCGGCGGTCGCCGTCCGGGGTCAGGGTATAGGCGATGCGATTGCCCAGCGCGTCGCTCACGGCGATGACGCGGTGCGCGCTGTCATAGGTGTAGCTCAGCGCCGCACCGTTGTCGGGTGCGATGACCTTGGTCACGTTGCCACTGTGGTCGTATTCCAGAATTGTGACCGCATCATTGGCTGACGCTGTGCCGTCGGCGTTCGCGCGCACGCTGCGCGTGAGCAGCCAGCCGCGCGCGTGATAGGTGTAGTCGGTCAGCGTGCCGTTCGGGTCGCGCACGCGTGCCGGCCGCCCGGCGCGATCGTAGGCGAGGATTTCGGTGACCTGGCCCAGCGCGTTCGTGACGCTGCGCAGGTCGCCCTTGCGCCGGCAGGCGCCGCCGGGCGTGCCGCAGCCGCTGAGCAGCGTGAGGGTGTGGTAGCGGTACTGCGTGGCATCGGCGATGTCGCTGCGCGGGCCGTCGATGCGGCTGAGCTGGCCGGCGGACGCGCAGCCGGTACTGGGATTCGCGACATCGGCGGTGCTGCAATAGACATAGCCGGTCGTGCGGTGGCGGCCGTCGGCGGGATCGACGAGGTCCGTGCCGATCAGCTGCGTCGAACCGGGCGCGTAACGGAAGCGGCGGTCGCGCAGCAGCGTGCGCGGGCCGCCGGGCGGATCGGCATACAGACGTTCGGCCGTGATCCGTCCGATCGCGTAGTCCCAGTCGCGCTCGCGCCGGCGCTGCTCGGACCGTCCCTTGGCCTCGGTGCGCGCGATCTCATGACTGCCGTCGGCGTTGTACTCGATCTCGGTGCGCACGCCGCGCTTGTCGGTGCGTGCACTCAGGCGGTGATGCACGGGGTGGTATTCGAAGGCGACCGTTCCGGCCTGATCGCTGATGCTCGCCGGCACGCGGTACGGATGACCGGCGGCAAAGGTATACGTGCTCTCGCGCAGCGCGGCCGTGCGCACGATCGCGCGGCTGTCGTCCTGGCCGCCGTCGGGCCGCAGCGGATAGCTCACGTCGACGCGCCCCGCATCGGCGCCATGCCAGCTCGCCGTCGCGCGGCCCCAGTCGTCATAGGCATAGGTCGCGTAGCGGCGCAGGTCCTCGTCGAGGATGCCGGTGAGCCACGAGCCGCGCACGCTCGCGGTCACGCCAAGATGAGCGGCTTCGTTGTAGAGGAACTGCTGGCTCTGGCCGTAGCGGTTCAGTGCGACGAGCCGGCCGTCGCCGTCGTAGACCAGGCGCGCACGACGAGGGACGTGTCCCGAGGATAATCGCCGCTCACGACACGGTGCACCGCAGGCTGCTGCGCCATGCATCGAGCGTGGCCTCGCGCGTCGCCGAGGGCTTGCCGTCATGCAGGATGTCGTCGAACAGGAACAGGCGCGATTCGCCGTTGGCCAGCGGCAGATCGTAGGCGAGGAACTCGTGCGCGTCGCCGACGAAGGTCAGGCGCAGTCGCAGGCCGGCGACGTCGCGATCGCACAGGCGCAGCACCGGCGCGGCCTCGGGCGGCGCGGCGGGTTCGTCGCCGCCATGCAGCACGCTGCCCATCATGTCCATGAGCGTGCGAGCGTGCTCTGCGCTGTACGTGCCGGTGCGAACCTCGAGTTCGAAATCACCACGCCAGAGACGCCACTGCCCGTCCTCGGCGTCGTGGTTGACGCGTAACACAGCCGGATAGTCGAACGCGATGCCGGCCTCCTCGAATCGCCCGAGCGGCTTGAGCGCGGCGGCGCCGGGCGCACCGACGAGTTCGTCGACGAACGCGCCCCAGAATATGTTCCAGCCGCTGTCGGCGGGATAATCGGCCGCCGGAACGCCGGTGCTGGCGCACAGCAGAACAGCCAACAGGCACAGCGAACGGCACGAAAACCGATTAGGCATGGTGAAATCCTGGCATTGGGGTTACGCCAGTCCGGCGGCGCGCGGACGTATGATCGGAGCTGCCCGGCGGATCGTCCAGAGGATATGCCGACCCGGGAAATCGGCCAGCGTGCCGCGTCCCGCGACATTCGCCGGAGGGCTTCGCCAAATCCGCCGCAGGACGCGCGACCGCGGACCCGGCCGCGCCGGCCGGCCACCGACACACGCTACACTGCGCTGTCGCCTCGCCGGAGATCGCCCATGCCGCTTGCACCGCCCCTGAACTTCCAGCGCTGGATCGAGGACAACCGCCACCTGCTCAAGCCGCCGGTCGCGAACAAATGCATCTACGACGGCGATTTCATCATCATGGTCGTCGGCGGACCCAACCAGCGCACCGACTACCACGTCGACGAAGGCCCGGAATTCTTCTATCAGATCGAAGGCGAGATGATCCTGCGCATCCAGGAAGACGGACAGCCGCGCGACATCCCGATCCAGGCTGGCGAAGTCTTCTATCTCCCGCCGCTCGTGCCGCACTCGCCGCAGCGCATGGCCGACTCGATCGGTCTCGTCGTCGAGCGCAAGCGTCTGCCCGGCGAGCAGGACGGCCTGCTCTGGTTCTGCGAGCGCTGCAACAACAAACTCTACGAGGAATTCTTCGCGCTCGGCAGCGTCGAGACGGATTTCCCGCCGGTCTTCGACCGGTTCTACGGCTCGGCCGAGGCGCGCACCTGCAAGGGCTGCGGCCACGTCAACCCGGCGCCCGCGCGCTACGGCTGAGGCCGGGAAGTTCTAAGCGAGAACTCGCCTTATCGTATTCAGCGGCCCCTGACCGGCATCACCGCCTCCGCACCTGTGCCTTACACTCGATGACCATGCTCAAGATCGATACCCACGCTCACATCCTGCCGCGCGACTGGCCGAACCTCGCCGAAAAATACGGCGACGACCGCTTTCCGGTCATCGTTCATACCGACGACCGCCACCGCATCTACAAGGATGGCAAGTTCTTTCGCGAGATCTGGTCCAACACCTGGGATCCGCAGCAGCGCATCGACGACTACGCCCGATTCGGCGTGCAGGTGCAGGTGATCTCGACCGTGCCGGTGCTGTTCTCGTACTGGGCCAAGGCCAATCAGGCGCTGGAACTGCATCAGCACCTGAACGACCACACCGCCTCGCTGTGCCGCGAATTCCCGCGCCACTATGCCGGCATCGGCACGGTACCGCTGCAATCACCGACGCTCGCGATCCAGGAGATGCAGCGCTGCGTCGAGCAGTTGGGCCTGTCGGGCGTGCAGATCGGCTCGCATGTGGAAAACTGGAATCTCGACGCGCCCGAACTGTTTCCGTTCTTTGAGGCCGCGGCCGACCTCGGCGCGGCGATCCTCGTGCATCCCTGGGACATGATGGGCCGCGAATCGATGCCGAAATACTGGCTGCCCTGGCTGGTCGGCATGCCGGCCGAGCAGTCGCGCGCAGCCTGCTGCCTGATCCTCGGCGGCGTGCTCGAGCGCCTGCCCGAACTGCGTGTCTGCCTGGCCCACGGCGGCGGCTCGTTCCCGTACACCATTGGCCGCATCGAGCACGGTTTCCGCATGCGTCCGGATCTCGTCGCGACTGACAACGCGCGCAGCCCGCGCGACTACTTCGAGCGCCTGTTCTTCGACTCCTGCGTGCACGACCCGCAAGCGCTGCGCTATCTCGTCGACGTGGCCGGCATCGACCGCGTCATGCTCGGCACCGACTATCCGTTCCCGCTCGGCGAGCAGGAACCCGGCAGCGGCATCGCCGCGCTGAAGCTCGACGACGAATCCGCCGCGCGGATCTACCACGGCACCGCACTGCAGTGGCTGGGTCTCCCGGCCACACGTTTTTCCTGACCGTTGATCCTTGGCTCCGGAGGCCCGATGACTGCCCACCCGTTTTCCACCCTGCTCACCAACGCCTTCACCGCCGTGCTCCTGGCCGCATTTTCCGCCACGGCGGCGGCCGCCGATTACACCCTCAACGATGGCGCGATCGCGTTCAGCGCGCCGGCCGACTGGCCCGTGATCATGCAGATGAGCGAAGGCAGTCCGCAGGTCGTCGCGTTCCAGGTCAAGGACCCGGCCGACGATGGCACCGGCGAGGCGACACGCGTCAGTGTGACCACGCGCAAGCTCGACGATGCGCAGGCGTTCCAGGCCTTCGTGGGTCAGGCGCTGGACAAGGCCCGACAGACACCGGGCTATGAAAGCGAAACCGGGGCCGACGGCAGCAGCCTGCGCTACAGCGGACTGAACCAGAAGACGCGCTATAAATATCGCGAAAGCTATTTCTACAAGAATGGCATCGCGGTGCAACTGCGCTGCGTGCATCCGGTCCTCAAGGGCACCGCACCGGCCTGGGTCGCTGCGTTCGACCAGGGCTGCGACCAGATCGCCGCGTCGCTGCAGAAGTGAGCCGTCGATGAGCGATTCGCTGGAATTCCAGACCGGCCTGGCCTGGGCCCAGGCGCGCGACCGCGCCGATCCGCTGGCCGCGTTTCGCGGTGAGTTCTGCATTCCGCCGCACGATACCGGCGAGCAGATCTACCTGTGCGGCAATTCGCTCGGGCTCATGCCGCGCGCGACGCGCCAGGCGCTGGCCGACGAACTGGACGACTGGAGCGCGCTCGCCGTCGAAGCGCACTTCCGCGGCAAGAATCCGTGGATGCCGTATCACCGCCTCGTTCGCGAGCATCTGGCCGGACTCGTCGGCGCGCTACCGTCCGAAGTCGTCGCGATGAATTCGCTGAGCGCGAACCTGCACCTGATGATGGTCAGCTTCTATCGGCCGACGGCGCAGCGCGGCGCGATCCTGCTGGAAAAGCGCGCGTTTCCGTCGGACCGCTACGCGCTGGAGTCGCAGGTGCGCTTTCACGGTCTGGATCCGGCGCAGGCGCTGATCGAACTCGATGGCGATGAGGCCAACGGCACGATCTCGCTCGATGCCATCGCACAGGCGCTCGAGCGCGACGGCGAGCGGATTGCGCTCGTGCTGCTGCCCGGCGTGCAGTATCTGACCGGCCAGGTGTTCGACCTCAAGGCGATCACGCGGCTGGCACACGCGAAAGGTTGCACGGTCGGCTTCGACCTGGCCCACGCGGTCGGCAACGTACCGGTGGATCTGCACGACAGCGGCTGCGACTTCGCGGTCTGGTGTCACTACAAGTACGTCAATTCCGGACCTGGCGCGGTCGCCGGCTGCTTCGTGCACGAACGCCACGCGCACAGCGAGCAGCGCCCACGCTTCGCCGGCTGGTGGGGCCATGACCAGGCCACGCGCTTTCAGATGGGGCCGGAATTCCGCCCCACGCCCGGTGCCGATGGCTGGCAGCTGTCCAATCCGCCGATCCTCGCGCTCGCGCCGCTGCGCGTCTCGCTGGAGATCTTCGATCGCGCCGGCATCGCGCGACTGCGCGAGAAGTCGCTGGCCTTGACGGCTTATCTCGCCTGGCTCATCGAACGCGAAGTGCCGCAGCTGCTCGACGTCCTCACGCCGGCCGAACCGCAGCGCCGCGGCAGCCAGCTGAGCCTGCGCGTGAAGGGACCCCGTGATGCGGGCCGGCAGTTGTTCGAACACCTGGCCGGACGCGGCATCGTCGGCGACTGGCGCGAACCCGACGTGATCCGCGTCGCGCCGACGGCGCTGTACAACCGCTTCGAGGATGCGGCGCGCTTCGTCGAGGCGGTCGCGAGATGGCAGTAGCAAGGCGATACCGGTAGCTGCGTGAGCCAGCGGTCGCATGCGCAGGGGCAATCGGCGACGGCGCGTCACCGCCGATCATGCCGACGTCCTGACCGGCGGGCTTTAACCAACCGGCGAGAGATATTTGATGACTGCCACGTTCGTGCCCTCTTCGCCGCGCTCGCATGCGTTCGTCGGCGCCGTGCTCGGCTTGTTGATAGGTCTGAGCCTGCTGATCTGCGTGGTTCTCCTCGACCTTGCGGCGAGCGACGTGCTTGAACTTGTCGACACCACGAACGACGCGCGGACGCGCGTTCAACGCGTGGGGCTGCCGTCGTTGCTCGCGGCCGGATGGCCATGGTTGTACGGAGGGCTGGCCGTCGCACTGCTCACTGCTGGCGGCACAATGGCCGGACTGCTCGTGCACTGGAGCCACCTGGATGCCGATCACTTCGTCGGCGCCAGCCTGCGTCGCGCGTCGCGCGCGCTCACTGCCTCATGGCCGGTCACGATCACGCTGGTCCTTCCCGCCGCAATGCTGAGCGTGATGCATGCTCGGTCGGGGTCCGATGTGCTACTGGCTTTGCTTGTCTACACGGAACTGCTGGCGCTGCTCCTGATGCTGAGCTTCTACTCGCCGCGTAACACGCGGGACAACAGTGGCGTGCGCTGGTGGCTGCCGCAATGGCCAGGATGGCGACGCTTCCTGATAGCACTGCTCATGATGACGGCTACGACTGGTATCCAACTGGCCATTTCGGGCCACCTGGATGAGCTGCCGCCGGCCTTCGAGATCACGCTCGAGCTGGTCTTCCTTGCGCTGCAGGGGATGCTGGGGCTGATGGCGGCATCCGTTCTTCTTCTCGGCCAACTGCCTTGGTCCTTGCTGCTGGGACGCCGGATGCTGGGCGCCTGGTATGTCAGTGGCATCGTGATCGTCGCGCTACTCACGCCATTCGTATTTCCGATGGTCGCGCATAATGTGTTTTCCGTCTTCCTGCAGCCGCAGATAGATTCCTCTATCGCTGCCGGCGCCGATCTGCAGCGAGCGCAGCAGATCGGCTGGTTATTGCGCCATGTTGGCCAGGCAACAGGAACGATAGCGATCTGTCTGTTCGTTCCGCTCTGGGGACTAACCGGAGCGCGACTGGTAATACTGTGTCGGGGGGAAGAATCCAATTTCCGGTTGAACCGATCGGTGCAGACGTAGAAACTGCGAAATCCTATTCGTGTAGAAGTCCATGCCCTTGCCCGCTTCCCGCGACATCACCCTGATCGGCGCCGGCCTGGTCGGCGCCTTGCTCGCGACCTTGCTCGCGCAGCGCGGCTTTCGCGTCACGGTATTCGAACGCCGCCCCGATCCGCGCGTGCATGGTTTTCTCGGCGGCCGCTCGATCAATCTCGCGCTGGCCGAGCGCGGCTGGCACGGACTGCGCGTCGCGGGCCTTACCGACGCCATTGCGCCGATCGCCGTGATGATGCGCGGCCGCAGGATCCACGACGCGGCCGGCAACACCCAACTGCAGCGCTACGGCCGCGACGATTCGGAAGTCATCTGGTCGGTCAGCCGCGGCCAGCTCAACTGCACCTTGCTGACGGCCGCCCAAAAGGCCGGCGCGACGATCCATTTCGGCCAGCGGCTGGAGCAGATCGACTGGACTGGCTCGCGCCTGCAACTGCACGACGATCGCGACGGCTGCGTGCGCTGGCACGACGCGGGCGTGCTGCTCGGCACCGACGGCGCGGGTTCCGCGCTGCGCCAGGCGATGCAGGCGACGACGGATCTCGGCGAGCGCCTGGATTCGCTGGGCCATGGCTACAAGGAACTGGAGATACCACCGCTGCAACAGTTGCCCGACGCGGCGCTGACGCCGGCGCTGCGCGAGGCCAAGGCACGCGGCGAAGGTTTCGCGATGGATCCCAACGCGCTGCATATCTGGCCCCGCGGCAACTACATGTGCATCGCGCTACCCAACGCCGAGGGCAGCTTTACGGTGACGCTGTTCCTGCCAGGCACGCCGATCAACGACGGCCCCGCCTTCTCCACGCTGGATACGCGCGAGGCGGTGCAGGCCTTCTTCGCGCGCGACTTCGCCGATGCCGTGCCGCTGATGCCGGACTATCTCGACGATTTCACGCGCAATCCGACCGGCCTGCTCGCCACGCTGTATCTGGAGCGCTGGCACCTCGACGGCCGCGCACTGCTGCTCGGCGACGCGGCGCATGCGATCGTGCCGTTCCACGGCCAGGGCATGAACTGTGGTTTCGAGGACGCGGTTGAACTGGCCGACCTGCTCGCCACTGATCGCGGCGACACGGCCGACGTGTTCGCCGAGTTCCAGCGCCGGCGCAAGCCCAACAGCGACGCGATCGCGGCGATGGCGCTGGACAACTACGTCGAGATGCGCGACCGCGTCGACGATCCGGAATACCTGCTGATGCGCGAACTCGAACGCGTGCTCGCCGCGCGCCATCCGCAACGCTATCTGCCGCGCTATTCCATCGTCACGTTTACGCGCCTGCCGTATGCGTTCGCGCGCACGCGCGGCGAACAGCAGGCGCAGCTGCTGCGCGAACTCGTGCGTGGCAAGGCTTCGCTGGGCGAGATCGACCTTGCCGCGGCAGACGCCGCGGTCGCCGCGCTCGCACCGCTGCCCGCGCACTAGGTGGACCGCGTAGCGCTGGTACAGGCCTACCGTGACTGCCATTTCGAGGTGCGGCGCGTGCAGGGTGGCGCGCGCGACACGCTGCGCATCGGCGAACCACTGCCCGCCGCCGTCGCCGCCTGGCTGGTCGATGCGCCGCTGTGCGCCTTCATCACCGCGTACAACCCGCGCTCGACGGTGCAACCGGCCGACTGCAACCGCCGCGCACAACGCGAACTGCTGCGCCAACTGCAGCAGCATGGCGCGCGCTGGCGACCCGGCGTCGGGCGCATACCGGGCCAGCCCTGGCGCGAACCGTCGCTGCTAGTCGCCGGCGTGAACCTCGACGTGATCGACGCGCTCGCGTGGCGCCATTCACAGAATGCGATCGTGCTGGTGCACAGAAACGCGGCGGCGCAACTGCGACTCTACGGCGCAGAGTGGGCAGCGCTCGCCGATGCCACGACGGTGATCGTCGCGCGCTGACAGCCCTTCATGCACGCGTGTATTTGCCGTCCGGCCTTACTGCTGCATTGACGCGTCTACCGTACCACTCGCACAGTTCCCGCCGAATTCCCCGGATAGCTCTTATGCACGACGACGTCACCGCCCTGCTCGCCGCGTCCAGTCGCGGCGAAAGCGCTGCCCAGGACCGCCTGTTCACCCTGCTCTATGACGAGTTACGCCAGTGCGCGCGCTACCAGCTGCGCGGCAATGCGGCGATGACCCTGTCGACGACGGCGCTGGTCAACGAGACCTATCTCAAGCTCGCCGCGGCCAGCCAGCTCAGCACGACGAGCCGGCAGCATTTCATGGCGCTGGCGGCGCGCGCAATGCGCCAGGTGATGGTCGACCACGCGCGGCGCGTGCAGGCCGACAAGCGCGGCGGCGGCGCGATAATGGTCACGCTCGACGACGCGCTGCCCGAAAACCCCAGTGACGCGGTCGACGTGCTGGCGCTCGACCAGGCACTTACGACGCTGGAGCAGATCGACGAGCGCGCCGCCCGCGTCGTGCAGCTGCATTTCTTCGGCGGTCTCGCGTTTCCCGAGGTCGCCGAACTCGAGGGCCTGACCGTGCGCACCGTGATGCGCGACTGGCAGGCCGCACGCGCGCTGCTGGCCGCGGAAATGACGCCGGCGCCTTCACGTCCATGAGCGGCGAGGACAGCCTGACACGCAAGCGCCGCGCCTTCGCGCTGTTGCGCGAGGCACTGGAACTCGAACCGGCGCAACGGGACGAGTTCGCCGAAGCCCAGTCCAGCGGCGATCCGACACTGCTCGCGCTGCTGCGACAGCTGCTGGCCGCGGAATCCGCGCCGCACCTGCTCGATGCCGGCGCCGGCAGCATGGCCGAGCGGCTGGCTGGCGAAGCCGACGATGAACTCGCGACCGGTACCCGGGTCGGTGGCTGGACCATCCAGCGCACCCTCGGCCGCGGTGGTATGGGCGCCGTGTTCCTCGCCGTACGTGACGGCGACGGCTACGTGCAGCAGGGTGCGCTGAAATGGATCAAGCGCGGTATGGACTCCGGCGAGATCCTCGCGCGCTTCCGCCGCGAACGGCGCATCCTCGCGCAACTGCAGCATCCGCAGATCGCGCGCCTGCTCGACGGCGGCGTCAGCGAAGCGGGACAGCCCTGGTTTGTCATGGAATACGTCGCCGGCGTGAGCCTGAACGAATGGGCCGCCGGAGCGCGCGTCACGCTGACCCAGCGCCTGGACCTGTTCGTGCGGCTGACGGAGGCGGTCGCCTACGCCCATGGCCAGCTCGTCGTGCATCGCGATCTCAAGCCGGGCAACGTGCTCGTCGATGCGAGCGGGCAGCCGCACCTGCTCGATTTCGGCGTAGCCAAGGTGCTGGAGGAAGACGAGGGCGGCGCGCAGACGCAAACCGGTGCGCGCTTCATGAGCCGCGCCTATGCGGCGCCGGAACAGGTCCGCGGCGAACACGTCGGCACCGCTGTCGACGTCTATGCACTCGGCGTGCTGCTGTTCGAACTGCTCAGCGGCGCGCGCTTCCACGACAACCCGGCCGCGCAGGCCGGCGCGCCGAGCGACCGCCTGAGCAATGCGGCCGCGGCCGCCAGCGGCGGGGTGGCGCCGCGCCAGCTGCGCGGCGACCTCGGCATCATTGTCGCGCGCGCGACCAACACCGATCAGGCACGCCGCTACGTGACCGCGCAGGCCCTGGCCGACGACGTGCGTCGCTATCTGCGCGGCGCGCCGATCCTCGCGCGTCGTGACAGCGGCTGGTACCGCCTGAAACGCTACGTCGCGCGCCACCGCATCGCCTCGGCAGCACTGCTGCTGGCCCTGCTCGCGATCTTCGCCGGAAGCGCGCTGGCCCTGTCGCAGGCGCGCCGCGCCGCGCGCGAAGCCGAACTCGCACAGGCCGCACAGCGCTTCCTGACCGGCGTTTTCGACGCCTCCGCGCCCGATGCCGCCACCGGCGCACGCATCACCGCGCGCGAACTGCTCGACCAGGGTGTCGCGCGTATCGACCAGGAGCTGGCCGGCCAACCCGCACTGCAGGCACAGATGCGCCAGACGCTAGGCACGCTCTACCGCCAGCTCGGCCAGTTCGACCAGGCCGCCACGCTGCTCACGAGCGCGCGCGTGGGCTTCCTCGCCCAGGACGACAAAGATCGCATTGTTGACAATGCCGTTGAGCTTGCGCGCACCCACCGCGAACGCGCCGAGTTCACCGAGGCGCTGGCACTGATCGACGAAGCGGAAAAGACCGCGAGCGATCCGGCCCGCCGCGCCGTCCTGCTCGCCGAACGCGCGCTGGTGAACGATCGCCAGGGCCGCTTCGCCGAAGGCCTGCAGGCCATCCAGGCGGCCGCGGCGCTGAGCGCGGGACTCGGCCAGGCCGGCGTGACCGAACAGGCGCGCGACCGTCATATCGAAGCGCTGCTGCTGAGTCGCGTGGCCCGCTACGACGATGCCGACGCCGCGTTCCGCGATGCGATCACGCGCGCCGAACGTGTGTTCGGGCCCGAACATTCCCAGGTCGCCGAAGTGCGCAACGACTACGCCACCATGCTGGTCGACCGCCAGCGCAGCGCGGATGCGGAACGCGAACTGCGCATCGCGCTCGACATTCGCCGCAAGCGCTTCGGCCCGCGGCATGCCGCGGTTGGCGAAAGCCTGCAGATACTGGGCATCACGCTGCGCCAGCAGGGGCGAATCGACGAATGCGCCGCCGCGCTGGACGAGGCCCTCGCAATCCAGCGCGAGTCGCTCGGACCGCGGCATCCCAACATCGCGTCGACACTCAATTCGCTCGCGACGCTGGCAATGTCGCGGCAGGATTTCGGTCGCATGGTGGATCTGCTGACCGAAGCGCGCGGTATCTTCGAGGAGAACCATCTGCTCGACTCGGCGCAGGGCCTGACCATCCAGAGCAATCTCGGCGTTGGCCTGACCCGGCTGGAGCGCTTCGACGAAGCCGAACCGCTGCTGCGTGCGGCGCTCGCGCGCCACCGCGCCAACGTCGGTAACATGCACCCGCTCGTGATGTCGAGCCTCAACGGCCTGAGCCAGCTGCAGCGCCGCCGCGGCAACGGCGCCGAGGCCGAAGCGCTCGCGGCCGAAGGCGTGGCCATTGCCGACAAGCTCCTGGCCGAGAGCCGCGACAACGCAGCCATGCGCCAGAGCCTGGCCGCAGCGCAGCTCATCAACGGCCATGAGGCTGCCGCGCGCGAGAATTACCGCATCACCATGGCCGCGCTTGAAAAGCTGGACGCGCGCAAGGACCTGCGCTACGCCGCGGCGCTGCTCGGTCAGGCGCGCGCCGCACTGGCGCTGGGCGAGCCGGCCGCGGCCGGGCAACTGGCCCGCCGGGTCATCGACGGCGGCGCTGAGGTCGGCGCCGGCAGCGCCGGGCCACGCGCGCTGGCCTGGGCCATCGTCGCCGCGGCGGCGCAGGCACAGGGACAACCGGCGCAGGTCCGGGCCGCACAGACCCAAGCCGAGTCCCTGCTGCCCGAATGGACCAATCCCGATCCCGAAGTCCTGCGCCAGATTCAGACCTATCTTCGTACCGCGGCGCGCTGACGCGCCGGCGGTTCGGCGCGCGCCGCATGCGGCGCAATGCCACGGCCGATGGCAAGCGCCTGCGCACGCGGTTAGGATGGCGCCCGCATGAATTCCCCGATTCCCCACGAGGCACCGCCGCTGCTCCAGGCGCGCGGGCTGGCCTATCTGCGCAACGACGAGCCCATCTTCGGCCCGTTGAGCTTCCGCCTTCACGCCGGCGACGTCGTGCTCATGGAAGGCGACAACGGCAGCGGCAAGACGACGCTGCTCAAGGTGCTGTCCGGCCTGCTCGAGCCCAGCGCCGGCGCGGTGCTGCTCAACGGCGAACCGCTGACGCTGGCGCGGCTGTCGCATCAGGTCTCGCTGCTCGGTCACCTGCTCGGCATCAAAGGGGATTTGTCCCCTTTGCAAAATCTGCGCTTCGCGATCGGGCTCGGCGGACTGCGTCCCGGCATCACGCCGCATCAGGCGCTCAAGAGCGTCGGCCTGGAAGGCTACGAGGACGTGCCGCTACGCCAGCTGTCCGCCGGGCAGAAGAAGCGCGTGGCACTGGCGCGGCTGCTTCTCGTGCCGGCGGCACTGTGGCTGCTCGACGAGCCGTATGCCAACCTCGATCGCGAAGGCATCGCGCTCGTCAACCGCCTGCTCGAACTGCATGCGCTGCGCGGCGGCGCGGCACTGATCACCTCGCACGGCGCTTATGCCTACACCTCGGGCACGCCACGCCGCATCGACCTGCGCGACACCGTGGCCGAGGAATGCGCATGAGCTACGGCAGCAGCGCTTCCGCCTGCCGCGCCCTGCTCGTGCGCGACTTCAGCCTGGTCTGGCGCCGCCGCGGCGACGCGCTGAACCCGGTGCTGTTCGCGGTCATGGTCGTGATGCTGTTTCCGTTCGCGCTCGGCCCCGAGGCTGCGGTGCTCGCGCGCATCTCCGCCGGCACTGTACTCGTCGCGCTGCTGCTGGCCGGCCTGCTGTCGCTCGACGCGCTGTTCCGTTCGGACCTCGAGGACGGCTCGCTAGAGCAACTGGTCCTGTCGCCGCATCCGCTGCCGCTGCTGCTGGCCTGCAAGATCCTCGTGCACTGGCTGACCACGGCGCTGCCGCTGATCGTCGCGGCGCCGGTGCTTGGCGAACTGCTCTACCTGCCACGCGACGTGCTGCCCGTGCTGATGGCGGCGCTGGCCCTTTCCACGCCGTTGCTGAGCCTGATCGGCGCAGTCTGCGTGGCGCTGACGGTCGGCATGCGTCGCTCTGGTATGCTCTTGGCGCTGTTGGTGCTGCCCTTGTATGTGCCGGTGCTGATCTTCGCCGCCGGCGCCTGCAATGCGGCGCAACAGGGTTTGCCCGTCCTGGCGCCGTTGTTGTGGCTCGGCGCGGCCCTGGCGCTGGCCCTCGTGCTGGCGCCTCTGGCCTGCGCCGCAGCACTGCGGATTTCGCTGAGCTGACGGCGATGGCGCGTCGACGGCACGACCTTTTGTCTACGAATCCATGAATCCACTCCTGCTCTGGTTCCACAAATTAGGCTCGCCGCCGTATTTCTACCGGTTTGCCGGCCGCCTGCTGCCGTGGCTGTGGGGCCTGGCCCTGATCGGCCTCGTCGCGGGCCTGTACGGCGGACTCGTGCTGGCGCCGGCGGACTACCAGCAGAGCGACGCGTTCCGCATCATCTACGTGCATGTGCCCAGCGCCTGGATGAGCATGTTCATCTACGCGTTCATGGCCGCGAACGGTTTCGTCGCGCTGGTCTGGCGCATCAAGCTGTCGGAAACGCTGGCCATGGCCGCGGCGCCGATCGGCGCTGCGTTCACCGCGATCTGCCTGGCCACCGGCTCGATCTGGGGCAAGCCGATGTGGGGTACCTGGTGGACCTGGGACGCGCGCCTGACCTCCGAACTCGTACTGTTGTTTCTCTATCTCGGCGTGATCGGCCTGTACCACGCCATCGAAGACCGCCGTCAGGCGTCGCGCGCCGCCGCGTTCCTCGCCCTGATCGGCATCGTCAACCTGCCGATCGTGCATTTCTCGGTCAAGTGGTGGAACACCCTGCACCAGGGCTCGACCGTGAAGCTGTTCGGTCCCTCACTGATCGACGGACGCATGCTCTGGCCGCTGCTGATCATGGCGCTCGCAACCAAGTTCCTGTTCGCCGCAAGCCTGCTGTCGCGCGCGCGCGTCGATCTCCTGGAACTGGAAGCCGGCAAGGACTGGGCTCGACAGGTCGCGCTGAGCGGGGAGCGCGCATGAGCGAGTTCTTCCACATGGGCGGCTACGGCAGCTATGTCTGGAGCGCGATGGCCATCTTCATCGGCGTACTCGCGCTCGACGCCGTTGCCCCGCTGATCAAGCGCCGCCGCGTGCTGCGCGAATTGCGCGCCCGCGTGCGACGGGCGCAGAAACGCAACGAGGAATCCGTATGAACCCGACCCGCAAACGCCGCCTCGTCGTGATCTCGCTGATCCTCGGCGCCGTCGGCGTCGCCGCGACGCTGACCGTGTTCGCGCTGCAGCAGAACATCACGTACCTGCACACGCCGGTCGAAGTGCTTGCCGGCAAGGTGCCGGCGGATGCGCGCTTCCGCCTCGGCGGCATGGTCAAGGCCGGCTCGATCCAGCGCGCCGGGGATTCGCTCAGGACCGGCTTCACCGTCACCGACGGCGATGCGGACATGGCGGTGGAATACACCGGCATCCTGCCCGATCTGTTCCGCGAGAAGCAGTCGGTGATCGCAACCGGCAGAATGGAGAACGGCCGCTTCGTCGCGAGCGAGGTGCTGGCCAAACACGACGAGAACTACGTGCCGCGCGACGTCGCCGAAGCGATGGCCAACGCGCACAAGAAGCACGATGTACCGGAAAGCAAACCCAGGGCGCAGTAGCTGCTCCGCTCACGCTCCATCGATGTAACCCTCTCGATTTCCCCTACGCAGAACCGCCGCCGCGAGCCCGCTCGCGACGGCACCCACGGAGCCGCCGCCACCGCCATGCTGCCTGAACTCGGCCAATTCGCCCTGATCCTCGCCCTGCTGCTGGCTCTGGTGCAGACCGCGCTCCCGCTGGTCGGCGCCTGGCGCAACAACGCGGCACTGATCGCGACGGCGCGCCCCGCCGCCGCGGGCCAGGCGGTCTTCGTCGCGATCGCATTCGCGCTGCTGACGGTCGCCTTTGTCGATCAGGATTTCTCGGTCGCCTACGTGGCGCAGAATTCCAACGCCGCATTGCCGTGGTACTACCGTTTCTCCGCCGTCTGGGGCGCGCACGAAGGCTCGCTGGTGTTGTGGATACTGATCCTCAACGTGTGGACCGTTGCGGTCGCGGCGTTCAGCCGGCGCCTGCCCGATGTGTTCATGGCACGCGTGCTCGGTGTGCTCGGATTCGTGAGCCTGGGCTTCCTGCTGTTCACGCTGCTGACGTCGAACCCGTTCCTGCGCCACGTGCCGGCGCTGGCCGACGGCAACGATCTCAATCCGCTGCTGCAGGACTTCGGCCTCATCGTGCATCCGCCGATGCTCTACATGGGCTATGTCGGTTTCTCGGTCGCCTTCGCGTTCGCCATCGCTGCACTGCTCGGCGGCGCGCTCGACGTGGCCTGGGTGCGCTGGGCGCGCCCGTGGACCAATGTCGCCTGGGCCTTCCTGACGCTCGGCATCGCGCTGGGTTCGTGGTGGGCCTATTACGAACTCGGCTGGGGCGGCTGGTGGTTCTGGGATCCGGTCGAGAACGCGTCGTTCATGCCCTGGCTCGTCGGTACCGCGCTGATCCACTCGCAGGCGGTCACGGAAAAGCGCGGCTCGTTCCGCGCCTGGACGCTGCTGCTTGCGATCGCCGCGTTCTCGCTGTCGCTGCTGGGCACCTTCCTCGTGCGCTCGGGCGTGCTGACCTCGGTGCATTCGTTCGCGAGCGATCCGCAGCGCGGCCTGTTCGTGCTGGCCTTTCTGGTCATCGTGGTCGGCGGCTCGCTGGTGATCTACGCGCTGCGCGCACCGAAGGTCGCCGGCGGCGAACCGTTCGCCGGGGTGAGTCGCGACACGCTGTTGCTGATCAACAATCTGCTGTTTTCGATCGCTGCGCTGATGGTGTTGCTCGGAACGCTGTTCCCGCTGCTCGGCGAAGCGCTCGATGCGGGCCGCATCTCGGTCGGACCACCGTATTTCGGCTTCATGTTTGCGCTGCTGATGGCGCCGGTCGTGCTGCTGCTGCCGTTCGGGCCGTTCCTGAAATGGCGCCAGGCCGATCTCGGTGCCGTGCTGCGTTCGCTGCTGCCGGCGCTGACGGTTGCGCTGCTTGCCGCGGCGCTGGCCTGGCTGCTGGTCGGCGGCCTGCCGTTCAAGGCGGTCGCCGGCGTGGGGCTGGGACTTTGGGTCGGCATCGGCATCATGCTGTACGCGCTGTCGCGCTGGCGCCATGCGCCGCCGGGACGCCGCTTCACGCCCGAGATGATGGGCATGATCTGCGCGCACTTCGGTGTCGGCGTGTTCGTCGCGGGCGTGCTCTTGACCGAGTCCACCGGTATCGAGCGCGATCTGCGCTTCGCACCCGGCGAGAGCGTGCACATCGGCGCCTACGATTTCCGCTTCGACGGCGCGCGTCATGCGCAGGGGCCGAACTACGAAGCCGATGCCGGCACCGTCGTGGTCAGCCGCGACGGTACGACGCTGGCCACGCTGGTGCCACAGAAGCGGCGCTATCTGCGCGGCCAGGTGCAGACCGAGTCGGCGATCGACCCGGGTTTCACGCGGGACATCTACGTCGCGCTCGGCGAACCGGTCGGCAGCGATGGCGCGTGGTCGATCCGCGTCTACGTCAAGCCCTTCATACGCTGGATCTGGCTCGGTGCGCTGCTGATGATGCTCGGCGGTTTCATCGCCGCGGCCGACCGACGCTTCCGCAGCCTGGCCCTGTCGCGCGATGCGCAGCCGACACCTCCACCGGCGCCAGCCGCAGTCACGGAGGCACACGCCTGATGGCACGCCTGCTTCCGCTGCTCGCCTTCATCCTGCTCGTCGCCCTGCTCGGTTTCGGCCTGCGCTGGAACATGAAGCACGACCAGCGCGAGGTGCCGTCGCCGCTGATCGGCAAGGCCGCGCCGGCCTTCTCGCTGCCGGTGCTCAATCAGGAAACGCGCCAGTTCGGCAGCGAAGACCTCAAGGGCAAGCCGTATCTGCTCAACGTCTTCGGCAGCTGGTGCCCGACCTGCGTGGACGAGCATCCGGTGCTGGTGCGCTATGCGAAACAACTCGACCTGCCGCTGATCGGCTACAACTGGAAAGACGATCCGGCCGATGCGACGGCATGGCTCGCGCGCTTCGGCAATCCCTACGATGTCATCGTCGCGGACACGGTCGGCCGCACCGCGATCGACTTCGGCGTCTACGGCGCGCCGGAAACCTTTCTCGTCGACGCCGACGGCATGATCCGGCTCAAGCGTATCGGCGCGCTGACACCGGAGTATGTTGAAAAACAGCTCAAACCCGCCATTGCCGCATTGCGCCCCGGCGCGGGGAGCGCAGCGAAATGAGCCGGCTTGTCATGCGTATCGTCCGTGCCGCCCGTGTCGCCGTGCTTTGCCTGCTGCTGCCGCTCGCCGCACACGCGGTGCAGCCGCTGGACTTCAAGGACGGCGCCGAGGAGAAGCGCTTCCAGGCGCTGACCCGCGAGCTGCGCTGCCTGGTCTGCCAGAACCAGAACCTGGCCGATTCCGACGCCGGGCTCGCCGGCGACCTGCGCCGCGAAGTGTTCGACCAGATGCGCACCGGCAAGACCGATGAGCAGATCAAGCAGTACCTGGTCGCGCGCTATTCGAAGTTCGTGCTGTACGACCCGCCGCTGAGTGGCTCTACCTGGCTGCTGTGGTTCGGACCGCTGCTCGCGCTGCTGCTGGGCGCCGGTGTCGTGACCATCATCGTGCGCCGGCGCGCCGCGTCGCTCGCCAACCAGACGCCGGCCGCTGCGGCCGCGTCGCGTGAGGAGGAAGACTGGTGACTATCGCTTTCGTGCTGCTGGCCGGACTGATGCTGCTGGGCGCACTCGCCTTCGTGCTGCCGCCGCTGCTGCGCCACGGCCGCACGGGCGCGCCGCCCGCGGCGCGGCGCCGCGCGCTCGACGATGCGCTGGCCGCCGGCGTGATCACCGCCGAGGAGCATCTGGCCAAGCTCGCCGCGCTGGAGCAGCAGGTATCCGTCAAAGGGACTGCGCCGCGTACGCGCAGCGCATTCAACAGCGCGCTGGGCACCTTGCTGCTGCTGCCGGCGCTGGCCATCGGACTGTATCTGCACCTGGGCAACGTAAGGGCAATGGACCCGGCCGCGACGGCCGCCGCCGCTGCCGCCAGCGGCACGCCGGGACCCGACATGGACGCGGCAGTCAAGGGCCTCGTCGACAAGCTCGCCAAGAATCCCGACGACATCGAAGGGTGGATGCTGCTGGGCCGCGCCTACAAGTCGATGGAGCGGTTTCCGGAAGCGCGCGACGCGCTGAAGAACGCCTACGACCGCGCCAAGGACAATCCTGACGTACAGGTCGACTATGCCGAGGCACTGGCGCTGTCGGGCGAAGGACGCCGGATTGACGGACGCGCACGCGAACTGCTGGATGCGGCGATCAAGACGGATCCCAACCACCAGCGCGCCCTGTGGCTGCTCGGCATCGCCGACTACCAGCAGCAGAACTACGCGGCGGCCGCCGCGCGCTGGGAGCAGCTGCGCGCGTTGATGCCACCGGAATCCGACGCGCGCGGCTCGCTCGACCGCCAGATCGCCGATGCGCGCCAGCGCGGCGGCCTCGATGCGTCTGCGCCGACCACGCCGCCGTCGCCAGTGCCGGCTGCGCCCGCCGCCGCTACGGCAGGCGATCCCGCCGCATCCGCAGGACCGCAACTCACCGTTGAGGTTTCGCTGGACCCGACGCTGCGCGACAAGGTCCCCGCCAGCGCGAGCGTATTCGTGTTCGCGCGCGCCGCGAACGGTCCGCCGATGCCACTGGCGGTACAGCGCCTGACCATGGCCGACCTCCCGGCCAAGGTCGTGCTGACCGAAGCCATGAGCATGATGCCGACGATGAAGCTGTCGCAGTTTCCGCAGGTCGTCGTCGGTGCGCGCATTTCTGCAAGCGGCAATGCCAAGGCGCAGAGCGGCGATCTGCAGAAGCTGTCGGCGCCGCTGGACGTCGCGAGCAAGACACCGGTCGTTCTCGTCATCGACCAGGTCGTGCCCTGACAGCGACCCGCTCTGTCGCCGAATGCAGCCGGGACAACCGGAAAACGGTTCCCGACCGGCAAATCGCTTTATGCCGGATGGAGGTGGCGGTGGATGGTGCCTCGGCTTCGAAGACGATGACTGGCCGTGGCGCGGCCTGTTCGACGGGTGCGCACGCGCCGCCTCACCGCCAGAATCCCAGGTTCCCGGTCAACCGCGGCGTGAAAGCTTCCTGGAAACCCGGGAGCTCGAGGTGACGGCCACGCCGTATCGACTCAATCGATCAGATGATGGCGCGCCGCATAGCGCACGAGTTCGGCGGCGTTGCGCACATCGAGCTTGGCGAACACGCGCTGGCGGTGGTTTTCCGCGGTCTTGATGCCGATGTCCAGGCGCAACGCGATTTCCTTTGTCGTCAGACCGTCGACGATCAGATGGAACACCTCCCGTTCGCGCGGCGAAAGATCGCGGTACGGATCGGTCGGTATCGGACGCGCCTGCTGCACCTGCAAGGCCATCGCGCGCGTTGCGTGCGCGCCGAAATGCAGGCCGCCGCCGCCGAGGCTGCGCACGGCTTCGATCAGCTCGGCCATGGCCGCGTCCTTGCGCAGATAGCCGGAGGCCCCGGCGCGCAGCATATGCAGCACGTACTCCTCTTCCTGGTGCATCGTCAGCACGAGGATGCGCATCTGCGGCAACTCCACCCGCAGCCGGCGCACGACTTCGATACCGTTGAGGCGCGGCATGGAAATGTCGATGATCGCGATATCGGGCTGCAGACGCAGGCAGTGTTCGATCGCGTCGATGCCGTCCTTCGCCTGGCCGACGACGAGGCATTCGCCGCTGGCATCCAGGGCGGCCACCAGGGTCTCGCGCACGATGGTGTGATCGTCGGCAACCAGCACGCGGATCATGGTTCGCTCCTGGCGGTCTTGCGTAGGGGCAGCTCGATGCAGATGTTGAAACCTTTACCGGCTACAGAGTGTAAATCCAACTTGCCATCGAACAAGTCGACCCGGTCGCGCATGCCGCCCAGGCCACTGCCCTGACTATCGCGCCCGGCGGCCAGCGCCGCCGCAATATCGCAGCCACGGCCGTCGTCGCGGATATCCATGCGCAGCGACTGGGCGCGGGGACGGATCTCGATGCCGATGGCGATGCGACGTGCTCCAGAGTGGCGCAGCGCGTTCGACAGCGCTTCCTGGGTGACGCGGAACAGCAAAGTGGAAATCTCATCGTCCAGTGCCGGCATTTCCGCCGGCAGCGACAGGTCGACCTGCACCCCGTCGACGCTGCGCGCAAGCCAGCGCAGCGCGGCTTCCAGGCCCAGGTCGTCGAGGATCTGCGGCCGCAGGAGGCGCGACAGCGAACGCGTATCGTCGAGCGTCGTCTGCACGAGTTCGCGCGCGCGGCGCAGGCCGTCCCGCCCCTCACCAGCGGATTGCGGCAGCTGCGCCGTAATCGTATCCAGCTGGCGCATCAGGGCGACCAGGTTCTGGCCGACGCCGTCGTGCAGTTCGCGCGCGATGCGCCGGCGCGCTTCTTCCTCGATGCGCCACACCGACCGTGCGAGGTGCCGCGTACGGCGCTGGTCCTGCTGCAGTTGTGTCAGCAGTGCCGCGTGCTGACGCATCAGCTCGTCGATGCGTCGGTTCAGCGCCTGCACCGCGGGCGAATCAGCTTCCATCGGCGGGTCCGGCGGCACTGTCATGCCGGGACAGCAACTGGGAAAAGCCGTCGCGCAGCGCGGCGGGCGCGGCATCGAGCAACTGCGCCCGTGCGCGTTCGGCCGCGCGTCGCGCCGCGTCGGCCTCGGCGTTCTGGCCCGCACGCCGCAACAGGTCGGCGCCGAGTTCATGGAGGCGCGCCTCGCCGTGCCAGCGGCCGAGCTGGCGCAGCAGATTCTGCGCCTCGCGATAGCGTGCGATGGCCGCGGTGGCGTCGCCATCCAGGCCGCGCTGCAGTTCGAGCGCGATTACGGCCAGCCGCAACGGCGCCTGGCCGCGCCGCGCACTATCGGCTACGAGTTCTGCGATCAGCGCATGGGTGGCTTGCGACGCTGCGCGCAACCCGCGCTGGGCGCGTTCGATTCGGATTTCGAGCAGCAGCGTGGCGTTGTTCGCCTCGCCGGCGACGCGCTCGGCGGCAGCCAGATCATTGCCGGCGGCCGCGGTCGCGCCGCCGGACAACAGGGCCAGACGCGACCGGGTCAGCAGAAACTGGGCGTGCTGTTCCGGACTCAGCTCTGCCTCTACGATGGTCTGCAGCACGCTTCGCGCGCCGACCACGTCACCGAGGAACACCGCGGTGCGCGCAAGCAGCAGGCGTGCTTCGGCAAGTCCGCGGCGGTCGCTACGTCGCTCGAAGCCGCTGGCGCCGGCCGTGGCCGCGGCCAGCGCGTCGGCGGAGCGGCCCTGCGCGAGCGCCAGTTCGCCGCGATAGACCTGGGCGACGTCGATCTCCTCGGGCAGTTGCAGGTCCTGCGCTTCGCGCAGCGAAGCGTCCAGACGCTGACCCGCGTCGGCATAGTGGCCGCGGCTGAGTTCGAGCAGACCCATGCTCTGTATCACCTGCAAAGCTCCCTCGCGATCGTCGATCTGCTGGTAGGACGCCAGCGCCTGCTGCCAGTACACGGCCGCGTTGTCCGTTTCGCCGCGCTGAAAATAGCAGAATGCGACGTTGTTTAAACTTTGCGCCAGCAAAGTGGGCTGGTTGAGCTGCTGGCGCACGGCCAGCGCTTCGCGGAATGCGGCCAGGGCGGCGCGGAAATCGCCGCGCTCTTCGGCCACGACGCCGCGATCGTTGTGCAGGTCGGCCATGCTGGCGCGGTCGCCGAGCGTCTCCAGTACACCGCGCGCCTGATCGAGGCTGGCCTCGGCCGCCGCGCGTTCGCCGCGTATGGCCTGGACGATGGCAAGATTACGCAGGCTCGTAGCCTGGCCGCGCCCATCGCCGGCGCGCGCGCGCATGTCCGCGGCGCGGGTGTACTGCTCCACCGCCGCGTCGAGCTGGCCCAGGCGCTCATAGCCGACGCCCAGCGCGTTGCGCGCCTCGGCCTCGGACCGGCTGTCACCGGCACGCGTCCATAGCACCAGCGCGCGCAGCAGGTAGTCGTCGACGGCGCGGCGCGCCTGGCCCTGCTGTATCGCGATGCGACCGAGCAGGAACCATGCGCGCGCGTCCTGGCTGTCATCCTCGACCAGCGCTTCGAGCAACTGCAGCGCGCGCTCGCCCTGGCCGCCATCGGCGTAGGCCCGCGCCGTGTCCTGGATCAATTCCGCATCGTGCGCGTAGACAGTCAGAGCCTGTTCGAACAGCCTGGCGCGAGCGCCGGCATTCTCCAACGACCGCGCCAAGGCGAGCTGCCCCGGCAGGTCCATCGCCTTGGCCTGGGCCTGGCGTATCTGTTCGCGCGTCGCCTCCGCCGACACCTCCTGGTGTGCGTCGAGCTGCGCCTGCAGCAAGCTGCCCTGCAGCAACGCACTGGCGGCCAGGTCCGCAAGCGGCAGCGCCTGCAGGCTTTCGGCCGCGGCGGCGGGCTTTTGCGCATCCAGCGCGAGCAAGGCTTTGCCGTACGACTCGACTGCGTTGTCGGGCAGCGCCGGCGCCGGAGCGGAACTCAGGCCGGCGAACTGGTGCCGGTAGTCGGCGAACACGGTCGCCGCATCGACGCCGCGAGCCTGCAGCGGCGGTGTCGCGGCGCCGCCCGCGGCGCGATCGCGTTGCAGCGTCAGCACTAGCCCGTCGGCGCTGCGGCGCAGATCGCCACGCAACCACTCGCCGGTACCCGCTGCCTGGGCCACCTCCGGGAGGCGCCGCAACAGCGCCTCGCCATCAAGATCGGGCGCAGCACGGGCAATTGCGCCGAGCACGCGCTCGCGCGTCGCCACGGCCTGACCGGCTTCGCCGCGCAGCCAGACGCGGGCGTGCTCCTCGATCGCGCGCGCGGTGGCGACGAGCGCCGCGTCAGCGGGGTCGACCTGCAGCGGCAACACAGCCACCCGCACCACGCTCGCAACGGCCGCTGATGGCGGCATGAGCAAAGCCGGCAACTGGCGCCGGCCAAGTTCGACCAGCCCGAGGGCGGCAACGGCGATCAGCACAGTCAGCAGCAAGGTGCGCCGGTTGCGTGGCGGCCGCGGCACGCGCTGCTGTTCCAGCGCGCGCAGCGCGTCGTCGGCAGTGGCGAAGCGGTGTGCCGGCGTGAGCCGTAGCAGGCGTTCATTGAAATCCTGCAGCCAGCGCGGCAGCCCCGGGCGCACCGTCGCGATCGACGGGGGCGGCCGCAACAGCCGGCGCATCACGGTTTCCGCGGGCGTGCCACCGGCGAACGGCAAGGTGCCGCTGAGTGCCTCATAGAGGATCAGTCCCACGGTATACAAATCACTGCGGCCGTCGACGACTTCGCCGCGTGCCTGCTCCGGCGACAGGTATTCGGGCGTGCCGATGATCAGACCGGTCTGGGTCACGCCGGTCGCGCCGAGGCTGCGGGCAATGCCGAAATCGCTGATGTAGGGTCTGTCGTTCTGGTCGAACAGGATGTTCGCCGGCTTGAGGTCGCGGTGCACCACACCGCACAGATGCGCCGCCGACAGCCCCGAGAGCAGCCCTCGCGCCAACGCGATCGCCGCATCGACCGGCAGCGGCCCGTTTCGCTCGAGACGACGCTCCAGCGACTCGCCGTTGATGTAGTCCATGCTGATGAGCCAGCGCTCGCCGTGCTGGGCGATGTCGTGGATACGCACGACGTGCGGACTGGACACCTGGCGGGCGAGCAGCAGTTCGTTGCGGAAGCGCTCGAAGGCTTCGGGCTTGCGTGCGAGTTCGGGCCGCAGCAGCTTGATGGCGACCTCGATGTCGAGCGACAGGTCGCGCGCGCGATAGACCACGCCCATACCGCCGATGCCCAGCAGTTGCTCGACGCGGAACCGTCCCGCCACCACCTCGCCGGTACGCAATTCGTGCGCGACGATCAGACCGGTCATCGTGGCCTGGGCGTCTACGCCGGGCAGTCCTGCCGCGAGGTCGCTCATGGGCCGACGATAGCGCAGAACCCCTGTTCCTGATCAACGCGTCGCGTATCAGCGCGGGCGCAGGTCGCTCCACAGCGGTGCCGCCAAGCCGACCTGACTGGCCGCGTCGCGCAGGTCGTCCACTGCGCCGCGCAGACGCGCGGCGGCCAGCGCCGCGCCGGCCTGCTGTGTGACGCCCTCGATGAGTTCCAGATCGAACTCCGTGAGCAGCGGACCGGGATTGCGGCTGTCGGCGTAGATCGCGCCGAGCAGCTCGGCTCCGAACTCGACGGGCACGCATACCAGCGCGCGTATGCCGCCGAGCACGACACTCGGGCGCGCACCGAGCCACGGTGAATCGGACGTGTCGCAGCAGATCACGCTGCGCCGATCGGCCAGGCAGCGTTCCAGTGACCCGGCGCTGCCGGCGAACGCGCGTCGGGCGAGATCCTCGTTGCGCAGGCCCTGCACGGCGCGGACGCGCAGATCGGCGACGTTCGCGCCGTAGAGCATGAAGCCACGCTCGAGCTGGGAAAGTTCCAGCACTGCATCCAGCGCGTGACGCAGCAGCGGCTCGACACCGTTGACCTGGTGCAGCTGCTGCGAAAGCGCGCGCGAGGTAGTGAGCCGGACGTCGGCGAAGGCAGCCGCATCGCGCGCCGTCTGCGCGCTGAGCGGTTCCAGCCAGCAATACACGTCCCCGATCGCAAACCAGCTCGGTGAATTCAGGCTGGCTTCGGAGACGAGACGCCCGTCGACGCGCAGGCCGTTCTTGCTGCCGAGATCGGTCAGGCGCCAGCCGCCGTCGGCACTGAAGATCTCCGCATGCACGCGCGACACCGAGCCATGGTCAAGCTGCAATTCACAGGCCTCCGCGCGCCCGACGCTATAGCGCTGGGTGTCGTCGAGCACCCGCACGACGACCGCGCGATCCGGGGGGTAGGCATTGAAGCGCGCCGGCATGAGCCCCCGACTGCCTCAGGGACCGCCGTTGAGGCGGACCAGGCTAAAGCGCAGCGAACGCGCCAGACCATCAAGATCACCCGCGTCGTTGACCAGGTCGCGCTGCGAACGCCATACATTCTGGATGCCGGTGCCGGCTTCCTCGTCGACACGCAAGATGAACAGATCGATCTGCACGATGGCCGCCGCGTAGTTGAGCGACAGCAGCGCCAGCTGCACGTTGGTCAGCAGGCCACCGAGTTCCAGCTGCAGGAGGTTGCTCACTATCGCGCCCACGAGACGAAGCTCGAGGTCCACGAGCTTGCCCAGCGCCAGGACCGGAAGACCGAGCACCGTTTCCGGGCGTGTGTCCTTGACCAGCAGGAACTGCGAGAAGCCTCCGCTGCGTCCGCGACCGCGCACGCTGCCGTTGGTCACATCGGCCGTGATATCGAAGAACGCGCCGTTCAGCGGCGCCTTGAACACGCGATACGGCGTGCCCGGCACGTAGATGAGCTCATGGGTATGAATTTCCATGTCGTAGGCGTTGACAAAACGCAGGTTTCCGTCGCCGGTTTCGTTGAGCTGCATGCCGGAGGCGAAGATGCGATCGATCGTGACCGGCTCCACCGTGATCAATATCGGGAAGGCCGGATCGACTACGGTACCTCCGGGCAAACGTCCGACCAGATTGGGGTCGGACGGACTGACGACCTGGGCCGTCAGGTTCAGGCTTTGCGCGGTCAGGTTGACCGGCGAATCGAAGGTGATCGTGACTTCGCCGTCGTAGGTGTGGATACCGCTGACCAGGCTGATGTCGGCATGCGCGACGTTGCCGTTGACGGTGACGATGACCTGGGCCTGGGCTGCAGGCAAGGTCAGGAGCCCGACCAGCGCGAACGTGGCGAGCAGGAACAGAGCAAATCGGGAAGACACGGGTCTAGGCGCTGGTTTGTTCATTGGTCGCCCTGCGTCCCTGGCCTGCCGCACAGTTGCTGCGGTCGTGCGTCACAATCTATCGGTGCGCGACATCGTTGAACAGCGAAAAGCGGTGGAGAACGTTTGCAACACAGGCACTTGAGCGATATTTCCAGTTTTTCCTGAGGAGTTTCCCGGGTATCACCCGGTCGCCGACCTGAATGCCGAGTCCGCTTGCACACGCCACAGCAGATGACCCGACGCGCGGTACTTGGATTCGAACGGCGAAATGGGCTGCGGCTCGTTCGAGCAATCGACCTGCCAGGGTACGTTGGCCAGCTGCAATGCCCGACACCACTCATCGGCGTAGGTTTTCCAGTTGGTACGCAACTCCAGTCGCCCGCCGCACGCCAGCAAGGCCGGCAGCACCGGATGCCCCGGCCAGCGCCGCTGTACATGTTCGGGCTTGGGCCACGGATTCGGATACAGCAGGTACTGCGCCGCGAACCGCCAGTCCGCAGCGGCAGCGAGCAGCCAGAAGTCCACTACATCGCAACGCAGCAGCAACGCATTCGGAGGCGCATCGGCCGCGCCGAGCGCACGCTGTCCCGACTGCAACCGATGCGCGGATTTGTCCACGCCGATGACCAGTGCGTCGGGATGCCGTCGCGCCAGGCACAACGTGCTCGCGCCGGTGCCGCAGCCCGCGTCGAGCACGCGCGGCCGTGCGTCGTGTTCGAGTGCTGCGGCGAGAGCCGCAAACTGCGCCCGCGCCCGCTCGCCGACCGGCCGACGGAACGGATGCTCCAGGTGACGCCGCACGATGGCATCCAGGCGCCCATGCACCCCGTCCTGGCGGCTGTCGACTAGTCGGGAGTTGGCGAACATCGATAGACGAAAACGCTGTGTGACAAGCCTTGGATTGGCCGGGGCATGAGTTTACATTCCCTGCCTCCGCGCATCGCCGCAGCCTGACCACGCCACCATGGGCGACGCCCGCCGTTATTTCGACCTGCCGACGCCCTTCGCGATGAAGCGCGGCGGCCAGCTGCACCACGCCCGCCTCGCCTACGAAACCTGGGGTGAACTCAGCCCCGCGAAAGACAACGCGCTGCTGATCTTCACCGGACTTTCGCCGAGCGCGCATGCGGCATCGAGTCCGGACGACCCCAGTCCTGGCTGGTGGGAAGACATGCTCGGCCCGGGCAAGTACATCGATACGCAGCGCTGGTTCGTGATCTGCGTGAACACGCTGGGCAGTTGCAAGGGCTCCACCGGCGCGGAGTCCATCGATCCGGCCACGGGCCAGCCCTACCGCCTAGAGTTCCCCGACCTGACCCTCGAGGACGCCGCCAACGCCGCCTACGAACTCGTGCGCGGCCTGGGCATCAGTCAACTGGCCTGCCTGCTCGGCAATTCGATGGGCGGCATGACCGCCCTGGCCTACCTCGCGCTGCATCCCGGCAGCGTGCGCAGCCACATCAGCATTTCCACCGCGCCGCAGGCGCAGCCGTTCGCCATCGCGATCCGCTCGCTGCAACGCGAGGCGATCCGCCTGGATCCACAATGGAACAACGGCCATTATTCCGAGGACAGCTATCCGGAAGCCGGCATGTCCATCGCGCGCAAGCTCGGCGTGATCACGTATCGCTCGGCCATGGAATGGGTCGGCCGCTTCGCCCGCATCCGGCTCGACTCCGAGCAGCGCGAGGAAGAGCCGTTCGCGGCGGAATTCCAGATCGAGTCCTACCTGATCGGCCACGCACGCCGCTTCGTGCGCAACTTTGACCCGAACAGCTATCTCTACCTGTCCCGCGCGAGCGACTGGTTCGACATTGGCGAGTACGGCCAGGGCGGCGTGGCCGACGCGCTCGCGCGCATCCACCTGGACCGCGCGCTGATCATCGGCGTGGATACGGACATCCTTTTTCCGCTGAGCCAGCAGCAGGAAATCGCCGACGGCCTGCGCGCCGGCGGAGCCACCGTCGAGTTCGTCGCGCTGGACAGCCCGCAGGGACACGACGCCTTCCTCGTCGACATTGCCCGTTTCGGCGCAGCCATCGCGCAGTTCCTGGCACAGCGGTAAGATTCCCGCGCTTTCGCTACGGACTCCCACATGCTCACCCTGCCCTTCCCTGGCGCCCAGCGCCTGGTCGATGCCCTTGATGCCGCGATCTGTCGCGACTGCCCCACCGAAATCACCGATCAGCTGCGCCATACGCTTTGCCGCCTGATCCGCGACCCCGAGGTCAAGCTGCCCGATTGCGTGTTCGAACCCGTCGGCGACCACTACGCGCGGCGCGAGCTCTACCGCAGCGAGGCACACGGCTACAGCGTCATCGCGATGACCTGGGGCCCTGGCCAGGGCACGCCGATCCATGACCACGCCGGCATGTGGTGCGTCGAAGGCGTCTGGTACGGCCTGCTCGAGATCACGCCGTACGAAATGACCGGCCAGGACGACAACCGCTACCGCTTCGAATCGCGCGGCACGATGATGGCCGGCGTCGGCTCCGCGGGCAGTCTTATACCGCCGCACGAGTACCACACGATCACGAATCCCAGCGACAACGACGTTGCCGTGTCGCTGCACATCTATCGCGGTGCGATGACCTGCTGCAGCGTGTTCCGCCCGTTGGAGAACACCTGGTACGAGCGCGACCAGCGCCAGCTGTCGCTCGACCACGCGCACTGAGCACAACACATGCAACCGCGGCGGCTCGCGCGGCCTGCGCAACGCCGCCGCTGCTCTTTCCTCGTCTGTGCTTTTCGCTATACTCGCGGCCCTACCCGCGCCGGCCTCATGCCGGCTCGCACCAGTGCCGGTGTGGCGGAATTGGTAGACGCGGCAGACTCAAAATCTGTTTCTGGCAACAGAGTGGGGGTTCGATTCCCTCCACCGGCACCATCAGCACGTCCGGCGGCATCCGCCAACGTCCTGAAACCCGCTTAGAGCCTCACTTCCCGCCCTTCTCACAGTCAACGTCCGCTGGTGTCCACTGACGTGTGCTCCATCGCCGAAAACGGCTAGATCGGCGGCGGCGATGCGGGCGACAGCACCTGCAGTGACACGGCGACGAAATGGCAGACGCTGCCGGCGATCACGAAGGCATGCCAGATCGCATGGGAATAGCGAATGCGCTGGTTCAGATAGAACAGGGTTCCGGCGGTGTAGGAAATACCACCCGCGAAGAGCCAACCCAGCGTCCAGGGATCGAGCTGCCGCAGCATCGGCCCGATAGCCGGTACCGACAACCAGCCCATCGCGATGTACATCAGTGTGGAGACGAGCTTGAAGCGGCCGGTGAAGAAAAGTTTGAACAGGATGCCGGCAAATGCCAGCGTCCATATCGCCGCGAACAAGGCCCACCCCATCGAGCCGCGCAGGCTGATCAGGGTGAACGGCGTATAGGTGCCGGCGATCAGCAAATAGATCGCGCAGTGGTCGAACACCTTCAGGCGCGCCTTTGCGCCGGTATGGCTGATCGCGTGATACAGCGTCGAGGCGACGTACAGCAGCACCAGGGCGACGCAGAACACGATGGCGCCTGCCAGTTGCCAGCCGTCCCCCCACAACGCTGTCAGCGTGATCAGGACAGCGCCCGCGCCCAGCGCGACGACCGCGCCGAGGCCATGCGTCAGGGCGTTGGCGATTTCCTCGCGAAGCGAATGCGCGTCGCTCATTGCCACCTCGTCGATCGTTGCGAGCGCAGTCATGCGGTACCGGAATGCGCGTTCGTCACTGGCGAACCAACGTCAGACCCGGACGGAGATTGCGCAGGACGGCTGGGAAACGCGTGCCGAAGGATACGCCAGATCACCTGTCCGAACTGACGTGGCAGCGAACCCGTGTTGTAGTGCTGGCCGTAACGGTCGCAGATTTCGCGCACCGGTCCGGACATTGCCGCGTAGCGATTGGCCGGCAGATCGGGAAAGAAGTGGTGCTCGATCTGGTGGCTCAGATTTCCCGACAGCAGGTTCAGCAATTTGCCGCCGGCCAGATTGGAGGAACCGCGCAGCTGACGCAGATACCACTGCCCGCGCGATTCGCCGACCACGGACGCCTTCGGAAAGGTTTCTGCGTCCGCAGTGAAATGGCCGCAGAAGATGATCGTATAGGTCCACAGGTTGCGCAGAACGTTGGCTACCACGTTGCCGAGCAGCACCGGCAGGAAGAACGGGCCGGCCAGGAGCGGGAACAGCACGTAGTCCTTTACCACCTGGCGTGCCATCTTGCGACCCACCGGGCGAAACTGCTCGCGCAGCGTCGCCGTGCTGACCTTCCCGGCAAACCAGCGGCCCAGCCGCAGTTCCTGGATCGCCACGCCCCATTCGAACAGGATCGCAAAGACCGCTGCGACCAGCGGCTGCAGCAGATAGAACGGCTTCCAGCGCTGCTCCGGGAACAAGCGGAGCAGACCATAGCCGATGTCGTCGTCCATGCCGCGTACGTTGGTCCATGTGTGATGCTGGAAATTGTGCGTCTTGCGCCAATTGTCGCCGGTACCGGCGATATCCCATTCGTAGGTCTTTCCGTCCAGGTGCGGGTCGCGCATCCAGTCGTACTGGCCGTGCATCACGTTGTGACCCAGCTCCATGTTCTCGAGAATCTTGGACAGGGCCAGCAGCAGCGTGCCCGCTATGCAGGCCGGCCAGAACAGGACAGGAAGGAAAGCGCCGCCGATGGCACCGACGAACAGCAGCGCGCGCCCGCCGAAACCGGTGTAGCGGACGGCCGCGACGATGGCGCGGATGTAGTCGGCGTCGCGCTGCCCGAGGGTCGCGACGGTAGTGGCGCGCAGCGCATCGAGTTCGGCGCCGAAGCGCTCGAGCTGTGCGAGGGTCAGCGGTCGATTGACGGGCTTGGCAGTCATGTGGTGATCACAGGTCGAGGACGAGATCGCTGGCGGCGCTGCTCACGCACAGCCGCAGCGCTGACACCGGTTCGCGTTGCGTGGCGTCGGTATACAGGTGTCGCGTCGTGCCGGAACGCTTGCCGCAGGCGCACGTGTTGCAGATGCCCATGCGGCAGCCCGAGGCCGGATTCAGACCTGCCTCCTCCAGCGCGGTCAGCAGGGACTGGCCGCGCGGCACGACGAGTGTCTCGCCGCGCCGCACGAGCGTCACCCGCACGGTTCCACCTTCCTCCACAATGCGCGTGGGCGGCGTGAACGCTTCGGAGTGGAAGCTCGGCGTACGCGACGCGAGTAGCGCGCGCACGCTTTCGACAAAGCCGCCCGACCCGCAGGCGTAGACATGCCGCTGCGCGGCATCGGGCACGATGATGGACAACTGCTGTTCGCTGACACGGCCCTGGCTTTCGTCAGATGCCAGTGCGTCACCGCGAGTCAGCACGAAGCGGACCTGAAAGTCCGCATGCCGCGCAGCCAGGTCGCGCAGTTCCTCGGTGAAACAGAACTCCTCGCGCGTCCGCGCCCAGTACACCAGCGTCAGCGGCCGCGGCATACCCTGCGCGGCGACGCTGCGGAGCATCGCCATCAGCGGTGTGATGCCGCTGCCGGCGGCAAGAAACAACAGCGGACCGTTTCCGGTACCAGGCAAGGTCATTTCGCCAAAGGCCGGTCCGAGCTCGACTACGTCGCCGACACGGGCGCCCTCGCACAAATGCCGACTGAGCCGGCCACCATCGACCGCCTTGACCGTGATGGCGATGCGACCGTCTGCGCGCGGCATGTCGCTCAGGCTGTAACTGCGGGTCACCCGGATGCCGTCGATTTCGGCGCTGATGTTGACGTGCTGGCCTGCGGTAAAACCCTGCCAGTGGCGATTGGGTCGCAACAGCAAGGTCACGGCGTCGCTCGATGCACGCGTTCGCGCCACGATTCGCGCGAGCGGACGCGCCCACGACAAGGTCGGATGTAGCCGGGACGCCCAGAAGTCGACCGTGGCCGGCACAACGACGGCCTGAGCCAGTTGACGCAAGGCGCGTCGATAGCGCGGAACATGGGCATGGGTTGCGGTAGTCATGCCGGCAGTATACGGATGAGCGCACGATTGTCTATACGCATGTATATTAAATAGGGCGCTATGATTGCCCGCACCCTGCCGCCATGCCTGACGCCGTGACCCAGAACCCCGTATCCGCCGACGCCAGCATCGAACACGCATCACCCGGTCGCCGCGCGACGATATCCCGCGACGATCTGCTCGCTGCCGCGCTGCGGCTGCTCGGGCCCCATCGCAGCGTATCGAGCCTGAGCCTGCGCGAAGTCACCCGCGAAGCCGGGATCGCGCCGAACAGTTTCTATCGTCAGTTCCGCGACATGGACGAGCTCGCGGTCGCCCTGATCGATCTCGCCGGGCGCTCTCTGCGCAAGATCGTCGGGGCGGCGCGCCACCGGGCGGCGACCGATCGCAGCATCGTGCGCGGTTCGGTCGAAGCGTTCATGCAGCAACTGCGCGACGACGACAAGCTGCTGCACGTGCTGCTGCGCGAAGGTACGGTGGGCTCGGACGCCTTCAAGCAGGCCGTGGATCGCGAGCTCACGTTCTTCGAGGAAGAGTTGAGGATCGACCTGGTCCGCCTCGCCGCAGCGGACAACGCCGCGCTGCACGAGCCTGCCCTCGTCGCGCGAGCCATCACGCGACTGGTGTTCGCCATCGGTGCCACCGCGATGGATCTGCCGACGGAACGCGATGCGGAACTGATCCGTCAGCTCACCGAAATGGTGCGAATGATCATCGCGGGATCGCGCGCGGTGGCAGCAGGCACACCTTCCCCAGCGCAGAAAAAATAGCGGGGCTGCGCCGCCCGTGCGCACCTCGGTCCTGCCGCTCCTGTCCCGCGCCCTGGCTCCGATCCGGTCCGAGCCGATTGAGCCGTCGCAGCCACGGCGGACCCGACCAGACTCCGGCGCAGGTAGGTTGCGTGAGTAGCGCCGCCTGCACGGCGATCCGGAAGCGCGCGCTGCCCAACTTTACGAACTGCTGACACGTCGGTGCCATAAAACCTGTCGGATCGCAGGCTATGATCCATGCACGCAAGGGCTGGCCCCCTGCGGCATCGCCCGGAGGACCGCGGCGGCGCAGGAGACGCGGAGGCCGCGTCACCACTTTCGACGATGAATGTTGGCCCCGCGCCGGGATGGCATGCGGGCCGACCGGCGCCTTTGCGCGCGCGAAATCCTAAGGGGGGATTTCAGCATGTCCTTGTTCTCGCTACGGCGGATTGCATCCGCCGTGCTGCTGTTTTGCGCGTCTGTGGCCATGGCTGCCGGAGTGCCGGCCGAGCACGAAGAACTCGAAGCCAGCATCGATGCGCCGTTTCGCGGCGACGATCATGGCGCCCGTGTATTCGGGATCGAACTGCTCTATCCCGGCGCGGCCGCCGTACCGGTCGCTTGGCAACTGGAAATCGTCTCGGACAGCGGCGTGCTGCGGCGCTGGAACGGCAACGCCCAGGCCGGCGACCGGGTGAATCGACTGTCGCTGACCTGGGACGGTCGCGACGATGACGGCTTGCCCCTGCCACTCGGGATATACCGGCTGCAGTTCGCCGCGATCGACGGCGACGCCAAACGGCTGGAACAGGGCCTGGCGGCGCTGGCGGCGGGCGAGCATCTAGCCAATCCGGTCGAACGGCCATTGCTGCAGGAATGGGACGTCGCGGTCGGCACGCCGCCGCCGGTGCGGATGCCGACATTTGTACCGCTGCCGGTCGCCGCCCAGCCGCTGATACGGCGCTCCAACGGCAGCGGGCCGGCGTACACGATCTACTACGGCAACCTGCACAGCCAGACCAACCACAGCGACGGCGGCGGCGATCTCAGCACCTGCAACAACGCGGAAGCGCCGCAGGACGGGGCGTTCGGCCCGGCCGATGCGTTTGCCTACGCACGCGGACACGGCCTGGATTTCCTCATGGCCAGCGAACACAACCACATGTACGACGGCTCGAATGGCACGAACGCGAACGCGCTGCAGCAGGCGGCCCTGGACCTGTACCAGTCCGGGCTGGACCTGACCACGGGTTTCAATACGGCGCACCCGGATTTCCTCGCCATCTACGGCATGGAATGGGGCGTCACGACCAACGGCGGACACCTCAACATCATCGGCGCCGATGCGCTGTACGGCTGGGAATACAACGTGGGAAACCAGCTGATCGGCAGCTTCTACACTCCAAAAAGTGACTATGCTTCGTTATATACCTTCATGCGCGGCCAGCAGGTCCTGGGACAATTCAACCACCCGGCCAGTTCGGGTCAGTTCGTCATCGACGGCGTCGCACTTGCCCAAACCGCCGACGGCGACGACGTCATGGTGCTGGCCGAGGTGTTGAACAGCTCCGCGTTCTCGATCAGCACGACCGAAGAGGAAACCAGCCGCACGAGTTACGAAAGCGTCTGGAAAAAACTCCTGGAGCGCGGCTACCACGTCGCGCCAGCGAGCAACCAGGACAATCACTGCGCCAACTGGGGAGCGTCCTACGGCAATCGCACCGCTGTGCTGATTCCCGCCGGGCTGCCTCTGAATGCACAGAGCTTCCACGACGCGCTGCGCGCCCGGCGCGTGTTCGCCACAACCGATAAAACCGGGCAGATCCTGCTGAGCAGCCGCGAACACGTGATGGGAAGCCGTTTCGCCAACGACGGCGCGCTGACGCTGCGCGTCGACTACGCCAGCGGCAGCGGTCGTGTCGCGAGCCAGGTGCAGATCTACGAAGGCGTCCCCGGCCGCAACGGCACCGTCACGCTGGCCGCGGGCACGGCACTGACCACGCTGAACCCGTCAGCCGGGGAACATTTCTACTATGCAAAGATTACTCAGGACGACGGCAGGCTGCTGTGGTCGGCCCCGATCTGGGTGACGCAGCTGGCAGCGGGCGACGTGATATTCCAAAGCGACTTCTTCTAGCCAAATGCGAAACGAACCGCTGCGCTGAAGCGTCGGCGTTAGGACCTGACCGCCGTGGCGACAAGGCGACTCTTCCGCCGCCACGAATGCCGCGGGTCAAGGACCGGCATCGGGGCCGACCACCGCCGACAGATCCAGCAGCATCACGTCGGTGTCATCGCGCGCCACCACGGGCAGCACCGCTCGCGTAGCGGCGCGATCCAGCGCAAGGCCGCCTTCGGCCAGCGCCCATTCGACCTTGCGCAGCAGCCGCGGCGGACTGCCGTCCCAGGGCTGTACGAACAACTGCGGTTTCATGTCCTCGCCGCTGTAGAGGTAATACAAGCCGGTCGGGTCCACGCGCCAGGCGTTCATGTTCCAGAACTGAACATTGCTGTTGACCCGCTCTTCGCTGCCGCTGGCGAGGTCGATCGAATACAGGCCACCCTCGCTCATGTTGGCGAAGTACAGTTTTCCGTTTCCGGCGCCATCGCTGACGCTATAGGCCGAGGAGTCCGACAGGCGCCGGCTGCTGCGCTTGATGAGGTCGCGCTGCCACATGTGCCAGGCGCCGTCGCGGTCGGACACGTAGAAGATGCTGTGGCCGTCCCAGGAGTAGCTGCCATGGCGGACGTTGTCGCCCTCTGCACTTTCGAGGCGGGTCTGGCCCGAGTCGACCTCGACGGAATACAGCCGGCTCTGGCCGTTGCCGCGCGCGACGTAGAGCACGCGGCGTCCGTCGGGGGACCAGTTAGGTGCGCTGAGCTCGACGTTGTCGTGGTGCGTGATCTGGTACGACGTGCGCGCGCCGGGCTCCGACAGCCAGAGCTGCGAATCGCCGCCGCGGTTGGAGACGAAGGCCAGACGGTCATCGTTCGGCGCGAACGCCGGCCAGCTTTCGCTGCGTGTCGAGGAGGCAATGCCCTCGCCGGCTGCATCGACGGCGGCGTCGAATCGGAAACTCTGCAGGTTCACGTCGGCATTGTCCTGCTGGAACACCGCCAGACCACGGCTGCGACTGACCGCCGGATAGCTTCCGCCGGCGATGCCGAGATTGGCCAGGTCGCCGGATTCGGTGTCGAGCAGATACAGGCTTTGCGTGCCGCCGTGATCGGAGGACAGCAAGATGTGCCGGTTGTCCGGCAGCCAGTCGTAGCCGCGAATGCGTGCGCGCAGGCGCGTCAACTGGCGCGCCGCGCCGCCGCTTGCGCCGACGACGAAGATATCGCTGTAAGGCACGGCACCACGACGAAAGGCGATGCGCGTGCCGTCGGGCGAGGCGCGCGGCTGTATGTCGGGTTGTCCGACGTCACGCTGGTAGTCGAGCGGCGTCACGCGGCCGTCCTCCAGCGCGAGCAGGTGAAGGCTCTTGACGGCTTCCGCGCGCGGCTTGCCGTCGACATCGGGCAATTGGCGCAGACGCGAAATCAGCAGTGAGCGGCCGTCGCGGGTCCAGTCGAAATAGTCGATGAAATGCGGCTCGCAGCTGGACGCCTCGCGCTCGCGACCACCGAGTGCGGCGACGACGACGATGCGACACTCGTCACCGCGCATGCGCACGAACGCGATCTGCGTGCCATCAGGCGACCAGACCGGATAGGTCTCCTCGCTCGCCTCGCTGCGGCTCAATCGGATCGGCGGCGAGCCAGACAGGCCGCGCAGATAAATATGCGGACTTTCGTCGCCAGGGTAACGTGCGGTATAGGCGACCGACGTGCCGTCAGGCGAGATGCTCGGGAAGGTCTCACTGTCGGACTCGGCCGTTACCGGGCGCAGCGGGAAACCGCTCTGAGCGAACAGCGGATTGCGCAGATCCACCCGTGAGGGCGGCGGTGCGCGGCCGAACACCGACAGCAGTGCACACGTCACGACGATGACGGCGGCTACGATCCAGAGGCCGTGCGGCCGCTTGGGCGGATCTTCCGGCGCGAACGATGCGGCCGCGGCGGCCTCGACGGATGGTTCGACCGTAGCGCCAGGAAGGTGTTCCAGCCATTCGACCGACGTCAGCAGCCGATAGCCGACCTTGGGAATCGTCTCGATATGCCGCGGCAGTTTCGGATCTTCTTCGATCGCGCGGCGCAATTCGGTGATGGCATGTGTCAGCACGTCGTCAGTCGGGAACGCGTCGCGCCAGACCGTGTCCAGCAGCTCTGTGCGCGTCTGCGGCGCGCCGTTGGCAAGCATGAGCTGGCGCAGTACAGCCATGGCCTTGGGCGTGGGACGCAGCTCACGCTCGCCACGCAACAGGCGATTGCTGGCCAGGTCGACGAACCAGTCGCCGACGCGGGCAAATCGTGTCTGTTCCTGTGGTCGTAGCACGCGAACGTTGGAGCTCACCCAAGACCCCCGAAACCCATGATTACCGACCCGGCGTGGCATTCGCGCATGTCGCCGCCGAAGACCGCCGTCACTTCCCTGCATTCGTGCGGCGCCGGACCTGCGTCGAGGCAGTGCCGATCGGAGCCCGCACGGCCACTGTCGGCACTGACTGGCGCGCGGTCAACCGCCGCTGTGCGAACGCGCTATTCCGTCCGTCCTCACGCAGCCTACCCGCAAGCGCTGCAACATGCAGGCTCAGCGGAACGTTTCAGCGGAACCGGTCGGTCGCTTCAATCAGTTCGTGGGTGATGCCGGGCTCCATCGCCGAATGGCCGGCATCGGCGACGATGCGCAGATCCGCCTCGGGCCATGCACGGTGCAAGTCCCAGGCAGAACGCGCCGGACACACCACGTCATAGCGTCCCTGCACGATGACGGCAGGGATCTCACGCAGGCGGCGCGCGTTGCGCAGCAGTTGGTCGTCGTGCTCGAAAAAGCCGCCGTGCACGAAGTAATGGCATTCGATACGGGCGAAGGCCAGGGCGAACTGGTCTTCACCGGTCGCCGCGATGTGGGACGGATCCTGGAACAGGAAGCTGGTGGCGCCTTCCCACACCGACCAGGCCTTGGCCGCGGCCGCACGCACCGCCGGGTCGCTGCTGGTCAGACGTCGGTAATAGGCACTCATCAGGTCGCCGCGCTCGACTTCGGGAACCGCGGCAAGATAGGACTCCCAGGCGTCCGGGAAGATTGCATCGCAACCGCGCTGGTAGAACCATTCCAGCTCCCAGCGCCGCAGCATGAAAATACCGCGCAGCACGAGTTCGGTCACACGCCCGGGATGGCTCTGCGCGTAGGCCAGCGCCAGCGTGGAACCCCAGGAACCGCCGAATACCTGCCAGCGGTCGACTCCCAGGTGCTCGCGCAGGCGCTCGATGTCGGCGACGAGATGCCAAGTGGTGTTGTCGCGCAACTCGGCGTGCGGGGTGGAGCGACCGCAGCCACGTTGATCGAACAGCACGATGCGGTAGTGCGCCGGATCGAAGAAACGGCGCGAGTTCGCATTGCAGCCGGCGCCGGGCCCGCCGTGCAGGAACACCACCGGCTTGCCGTGCGGGTTTCCACATTGCTCGTAGTAAACACAGTGCAGGTCGGAAACTTGCAGGCGGCCGCTGTCGAACGGCTCGATCTCGGGATACAACGTTCGGCGCACACCGTTTGCGGAACTCATGACCGGATCCTGGCGGGACAATTCCGCGAGTTTAGCCGGCGCGCGAGCCAGCGCGCAGCTCAGTCGGCGGCGCGCTTGCAGATCAATTCCTGGTTGAGGAATTCACGGCCGTTGGACGCGCGCGAATAGAGGCGTGAACGGGTGCGGCCCTCGTCGAGCCACTGCCAGTCCAGGCGCTCCGCCTGGGCGGCCTCGTTCTTTGGAACGATCTGCACCTTGCCGCTGAGATGGCGCAGATCCGGTGCGAGCTCCGCGTCCAGCGTCATGCGACGGTCGGGCGTGATCGCGTCGAAGCCGCTGCCCAGCACATGCATGGTTTCCGGATCGACGCTGAGCAGATTGATACCGACATGCACGGTGTCGCCGCCGCGCAGCACGGCGTGCACCGATTCCTGCAGGAAGTTGCCCTTGAGCACCCATTCGAAGCGCCGCTTTTGCACGGTTTCCACCATGCGTTCGTGGAAGCGGTCATCCCAGGTACGCAAGCTGCACTCCCAGCTGCCGATCAACGGCTGCGCGAACGATTTGAACGCCTGGCGCGAATCCTGCGCCACGCGGGGATCGACCGCGCCCGAGATCCCGGCGGCCGACAGCAGCAGGATCAGCAGTCCCCCGCGCAGGACCATGCCCCGCGCGCAGTGCGATATCTTCATGAATGCCACGCGTTGACTCATGCCGCCTCCGGCTGATGACTGTACGCGATTCGTGCGCTGCCGCTACCCATCATTCCGAACGCCCGCGTGACGCTGGCGCGTGCCTGCATCAAGGCCATCCGGCGCAGCCGAGTGGCCGGCGTACCGAATTGTTGTTTGAACAGCCGTGCGAATGCGCAGCGGTTGATGAAGCCCATGCGCTGGGCAATGGTACCAATAGGCACACTGGTCTCGACCACCATGCGCCGCGCGCGCAACATGCGTTGCTGCACGAGATAGCGATGCGGCGACGCACCAAACACGCGGTGGAACAGGCGCAGGAAATGCGAGGGCGACAGGCTCGCGACCTGGGCCAGCGCAGCCAGATCCATCGGCACGGCTTGGCCGTGGTCGATCACGTGCTTGGCGCGCAACAGGCGGGCATAGAGCTGCCGCCGATGGCGCTCACTCCGCCCAGGACACTGGGTGAGCGCCTGGGCCAGATTCTGCTGGCGCCGCGACAGCAGGGTGAGCACCTGGTCCAGTGCCGCGTGCGTATCGACCGACAGATCGTGCGCGGACTGCGCCAGGCGCCCTAGCGCCAGGGCGAGTTCGGCGTCCTGGGCGAAGAAGGCCGGCAGCGGATCGACGCTGGCGCGGCCACGCAGACTGGCCGGCGCCAGCCAGAGCACTGCAATACGAATTTCACCGCCGCTAACCGGCTCTACGCGCAGGCCGTTGCCCCCCTCGGTCAGCACAACATCAGACGCGCCGAGTTCTACGCCGCAACCGCGGCTATCGACCTGGACACGACCGCGCAACGCGATGCACAGCGCCGGGGGCGTCCAACCCCAGGACTGGGCATCGCGCAGATCGCCGACCCAGAGCAGGGCTCGCGGGCCGAATCGTTCCAGATAGTCGTCGCGGTCGCGCCAGGACGGAAACGCCGCATTACCTTCATGACGCCAGTGCACGCAGTTCATGCCTCACCCTCCTCGTTGGGACGGCTCGACACTAGGAAGAGGCCTCCAGCGAGTCCCGAGTGCAGGGCGAGTTCGGGGCGAATTCCGCAACATTGGCAGGCGAGGTTTCGGCGAAATCTCGGCGAGGTCGCACAAAATCAACGACTTGACCGGACATTTGCGTAGCTGTCCAGACAAATGCGCGCGAAACGAGGTAGTGCAAGGCTTGTGGGAAAGCGCGGCTGCGCGTTTCGGCAACGTCGAGAAAGTCATGACAAGGCTCTCGCGCGCGACACGGGGGCGCGACGAGATTCAGGCGAGAGAGGAATTGGGCTCATGAGCCCAGACGATCGGGGCTGAATAGCCCGATGCATGCAGTCAAAACCGGCGATTGGTCGGGACGGCGGGATTTGAACCCACGACCCTCTGCCCCCCAGGCAGATGCGCTACCAGGCTGCGCTACGCCCCGACACGGAAACCGGTGATGCAAGAGCCGCCGAGTATAGCCGGCGCACAACAAATGCTGCAACGCAAACGCACGCATGTGATCCTGAGTCGATCAATGCGCAGGCAACCGCCCCAAATCCACCGATTGGCGAAGCCGGACCGATCAGCGGCGCAGGATCTGCAGCACTTCTTCCAGCTCCATGCGCACCTGACGCACGATCTGGCTCGACAGGCTGACTTCGTTGCGTTGCTGCTGACCGTCCAGACGCTGCCGAGCGCCCGTGATGGTGAAGCCCTGGTCATAGAGCAGCGAACGGATCTGCCGGATCATCAGCACGTCATGGCGCTGGTAATACCTGCGGTTGCCGCGTCGCTTGACCGGCTTGAGGTTAGTGAACTCCTGCTCCCAATAGCGCAGCACATGCGGCTTGACGCCGCATAGCTCACTGACCTCACCAATTGTGAAGTAGCGCTTTGCCGGGATTACCGGAAGCTCACTGTTGCTGCCCTGATCCAGCATAGGCCTCGACTCTGACCTTCAGCTTCTGACCCGGCCGGAACGTGACCACACGCCGCGCGGAAATCGGAATTTCCTCGCCGGTCTTGGGATTACGTCCGGGACGCTGATTCTTCTTGCGCAGATCGAAATTGCCAAACCCCGACAATTTGACCTGTTCCCCTTTTTCCAGAGCTTCACGCACTACGTCAAAGAAGGCGTCGACGAATTCCTTGGCCTCTCGTTTGTTGAGGCCGACATCGAGGAACAGTCGCTCCGCCATTTCCGCCTTGGTCAGCGCCATGCTACCCCCGCAGTCTACCGCCGCATTCGCGTTCCAGGGCAGCCAAAGCCGAGGCCACAAAATGGTCTGCTTCCTGATCCGTAAGAGTGCGGTAACTGTCCTGCAAAATCAAGCCAATAGCGAGGCTCTTTAGACCTGAACCTAACGCCCCGCCGCTGTATCGATCAAATACCACAAGTTCGCGCAAAGCCGTTCCACCGACCGCGCGCAACACGCTTTCAACCTGAGTCCATGACACCGCTTCAGGCAGCGCGACCGCGATATCGCGGCGCACCTGGGGGAAGCGCGACAGTTCAGTGGCCATGGGCAGCCGACCGGCGGTGAGCCCGTCGAAATCGAGTTCAAAAGCATAAACGTCGTGATCGAGGTCCAACGCCTTCAACAGGCGCGGGTGCAAAGCACCGATATGGCCCAGCACTGTCCCGTCGACGGAGACTTCTGCGCTGCGGCCTGGGTGAAAGTCCGGTCGGTCTACTGAGTGAAACTCGGCACGACGCTGCCCCCCGGCCAGCCCGATCAGGCTTTCGAGGTCGGCCTTCAGGTCGTAATAGTCGATCGCGCGCTTGTCACCGCCCCAGTGCTCGGGCGCTGCGCGGCCACAGGCGACGACGGCGATGCGGCGGGTTTCCTTCGGGCCGTCGCTGCCAGCAGCGAACACGCGCGCGATCTCGAAAAGACGGATGCGCTCCTGCTGGCGGTTGGCGTTGTGCTTGAGCGCTTCGACCAGGCCAGGCAACAGCGAGGTGCGCATGACCGCGAGATCCGCACTCAGCGGATTGGCCAGGGCAACCGCGCCGTCCTCGCACGACCAGCGCTGCAACCACTCGCGCGCGACAAAGCTGTAGCAGACGGCTTCGTAATAGCCACTCGCGACCAGTTGTGCGCGTGCTCGCTCGGCCGGTACCTCCGACTCGGCGGCAAGATTCAGCCGCAGTTGGCCACTGGGCGCACGCGTCGGCACACGTTCGTAGCCATGCACACGGACGACTTCTTCGATCAGGTCTTCTTCGATCTCGATGTCGAAACGGCGCGACGGCGGCGTGACCGACCAGCCTTGTCCGGTCGATTGGAGGTCCATACCCAGGGCACTCAGGATGCGTTCGACTTCCGCATCCGCCACGTCCATGCCGAGCACGCGACCCAGGCGCAGACGGCGCAGGGCTACAGCATGTCGCTGCGGCAGGTGCGCGGTCGCGACCGCCTCGACGACCGGCCCCGCGCGGCCACCAGCGATCTGCAACAGCAAGCCAGTCGCACGCTCGAGCGCGGCGCGCGGCAGTTCCGGATCGACGCCACGCTCGAAGCGGTGCGATGCATCCGTATGCATGCCCAGTTTGCGCGCGCGACCCATGATCGATGCCGGCGCAAAGTGCGCGCTTTCGAGGAAGACGCTGGTGGTCGATTCGGTGACTCGCGTGTCCAGGCCGCCCATGATGCCGGCCAAGGCAATCGCACGTGCCTTATCGGCAATGACGAGGAACTGCGGATCGAGCGTCGCTTCGCCGCCGTCGAGCAAGGTCAGCTTTTCGCCCGCCGTCGCGCGACGCACGACGACGTCGCCAGCGAGCTTCGCATTGTCGAATGCATGCATGGGCTGGCCGAGTTCGAGCATCACGTAGGCGGTGACGTCGACCACGGCACTGATCGGACGCAGCCCTGCACGGCGCAGACGCTCCTTGAGCCACAGCGGCGACGGCGCCGCCGGATCGATGTCGTCGACGACACGACCGAGGTAGCGCGGGCAGTCCGCATCGGCGTCGAGTCGTACCGCGCGCGTCGATTCCGATGTCGTGGCGACCGCATCGCCCGAGACGTCCTTCAACGGAACGCCGAACAGCGCAGCCACGTCATAGGCCAGTCCGCGTAGGCCAAGGCAGTCCGGCCGGTTCGGCGTCATCTTCAGTTCGATGCTCGCGTCGGGCAGCGCGAGGTAGCCAGCCAGCGCGGCTCCGGTCGGCGCATCGGCCGGCAGCTCCATGAGGCCGGAGGCATCGGCATCGAGCCCCAGTTCCTTGGCCGAACAGAGCATGCCGAAGGAGTCGACACCGCGCAGCGCCGCCTGCCTGATAGTCATGCCGTTGGGCAGACTCGCACCGAGGGTCGCGACGGGCGCCTTGAGGCCCAGGCGTGCGTTGGGCGCGCCGCAGACGATCTGCAGATCCTCGCCATTGCCGATCGACACGCTGCAAACGCGCAGCTTGTCGGCATTCGGATGCTTTTCGCACGCCACGATCTCGCCGACGAACACCCCGTCCAGTCCTTCGCCAAGCGCTTCCACGCCCTCGACTTCGAGCCCGGCCATGGTCAGGCGATGACACAACTCTTTTCTATCGGCCGCCGGGTCGACGAGATCGCGCAACCAGTTTTCGCTGAATTTCATGTGTGGACGTTCACAAAAAGTGGAGGCAGGAGAGCGGATGCCGCATCACGCAAACTGGCGCAGGAAACGCAGGTCGTTCTCGAAGAACTGGCGTAGATCCTTGACGCCGTACCGCAGCATGGCGAATCGCTCGACACCCAGGCCAAACGCGAAACCGGTGTAGCGCTCTGGGTCGATGCCGCAGTTGCGCAGTACATTCGGATGCACCATGCCGCAGCCCAGGACTTCCAGCCAGCGCTCGCTGCCGTCTTCCTGGTCCCAGCGGATGTCGACTTCGGCGGACGGCTCGGTGAACGGGAAATAGCTCGGTCGGAAACGCATGTCGAAATCGCGTTCGAAGAACGCGCGGACGAACTCGGCCAACGTGCCCTTGAGGTCGGCGAAACTCGAGGTTTCATCGATCAGCAGGCCTTCGACCTGATGGAACATGGGGGTGTGGGTCTGGTCCGAATCGCTGCGATAGACCTTGCCGGGCGCGATGATGCGGATTGGCGGTTGCTGCGCACTCATCGCGCGGATCTGCACCGGCGAGGTATGCGTACGCAGCAGGCGGCCGTCGGAAAAATAGAACGTATCGTGCATGGCGCGAGCCGGATGGTGCGGCGGGAAGTTCAGCGCCTCGAAATTGTGATGGTCGTCTTCGATCTCCGGCCCTTCGGCGACCTGATAACCAAGTCGCGCAAAGATATCGGTGATGCGCGCGAGCGTGCGCGACACGGGGTGCACGGCGCCGAGATCGGATACACGGCCCGGCAGGCTGATGTCGATGCGCTCGCGCGCGAGCCGCTCGGCGAACGCGGCCTCCTCCAGCACCACACGGCGCGCGGCGATCGCGCTCTGCAGGCTTTCCTTGGCGCGATTGACGCGCTCGCCCGCGACCTTGCGCTCGTCCGGCGCCAGCTTGCCCAGCGCCTTGAGTTGTTCAGTGACAAGCCCGCTTTTGCCGAGCAGGCCAACGCGCAGGCTTTCCAGATGGTCGATCGACGCAGCTTCGCCGATGCGCGCCAGCGATTCGTCGACCTGCGTCTGCAACACGTCCATGCAAACCCCACAGAAATTTCGGTCTCGCTTGCGGTACGCCGCAAACATCGTTCGTGTCCAGCAATACGCCGCGCCAGTCGGCGCAACAAAAAATATTCCGGACGCACAAAAAAATGGGGAGCGAGGCGACTAGGCCCGCGCTCCCCACGTTTGCAGCCGGCGATGCACCGCATCGCCGAGGATATAACGCTGCTGTTACGCGGCCAGGGCGGTCTTCGCCTTCTCCGCCAGCGCACCAAACGCCGCGATATCGTGCACCGCGATGTCGGCCAGCACCTTGCGATCAACCGTGATGCTGGCCTTCTTCAGACCATTCATCAGGCGGCTGTAGGACAGACCGAACTGACGCGCACCGGCGTTGATACGCACGATCCACAGGCGACGGAACTGGCGCTTGCGCTGCTTGCGGCCGATGTAGGCGTACTGGTGCGCCTTGGTCACGGCCTGCTTGGCTACGCGAAATACTTTGCGGCGGGCGTTGTAGTAGCCCTTCGCCTTGGCCAGGATCTTCTTGTGGCGACGACGCGCCGTTACACCTTTCTTAACTCGTGCCATTGTTCAATCCTCCACTCAAAGATACGGCAGCATGCGTGCGACGCGGCCTGCGTCCTCGGCCCGAACATGGTTCGTGCCGCGCAGGTTGCGCTTACGCTTGGTCGACTTCTTGGTGAGGATGTGGCTCTTGAAGGCGTGGCCGCACTTGAATTTGCCGGACGCCGTCTTGCGGAACCGCTTGGCAGCGGCCCGGTTGGTTTTCATCTTGGGCATGGAACTGCTCCGTTTAGGTTTTTCGTTACTGATCCGAGCGGTGGCGAGATGCCACGCTTTCCGTCCTGCTCGAATCGGCTAATAAGCCCACGCACGCGTAGGCGGGTTCCACGAGTGCCCGGTTCGACGGGGCACAAGATCCCGGTGCAATCCGCGCCGGGAAATTTCTGCATCACGCTTGCGCGCTTACTGCGGTTGCTTCTTCTTCGGCGCGACCATCATGACCATGAGGCGGCCTTCCAGACGCGGCCACTGCTCAACCACCGCTTCTTCGGTGATCTCCGCAGCGATGCGCTTGACCATCGCGTCGCCGAGTTCCACATGCGCCATTTCACGGCCCTTGAAGCGGATAACGACCTTGACCTTGTCACCTTCGGCCAGGAAGCGCTTCATGTTGCGCATCTTGACTTCGTAGTCGCCGTCGTCGGTGGTCGGGCGGAACTTCAGTTCCTTGATCTCGACCTGTTTCTGCTTCTTCTTGGCCGCGTGGGCCTTCTTCTGCATCTCGAACTTGAACTTGCCGAAGTCCATGATGCGGCAGACGGGCGGGTCTGCGTTGGGCTGGATCTCGACGAGATCCAGCTCCAGATCCTGAGCCATGCGCAGCGCGTCATCGCGCGACAAGACCCCGACCTGTTCCCCGTCTGCGCCGATCACGCGTACCCGCGGGACGCGGATCTCGAGATTGCGGCGGTTGGCTTTTTCAGCAGTGGCGGCGATACGCGCGTCCTCCCAGAAATCAATAACTATCGAACGATCAATGGCTTAAGCCCCGATCTGTTCGCCCTTTAGACGATCCATGAACTGGGCTACCGACATCGAACCCAGATCCTCGCCCGAACGAATACGCACAGAAACGGTCCCGTTTTCCTTTTCGCGATCACCGATCACGAGGAGATACGGAACCTTCTGGAGCGTGTGCTCGCGGATTTTATAGCCGATCTTCTCGTTGCGCAAATCCGCCTCTACCCGGAAGCCTTGCGCGACAAGGGTTTGCACCGCCTCGGCCACGGCATCGGACTGAGCATCCGTGATATTCATCACGACCGCCTGGATCGGAGCAAGCCAGGAAGGGAAGTTGCCGGCGTGATGCTCGATCAGTACGCCGATGAACCGTTCCAGCGATCCGACGATCGCACGGTGGAGCATGACCGGCGTGTGCCGCGCCGAATCCTCGCCGACATATTCCGCGCCGAGGCGACCCGGCATGGAGAAGTCGACCTGCATGGTGCCGACCTGCCAGGCGCGACCGATCGAGTCCTTCATGTGGTATTCGATCTTCGGGCCGTAGAACGCGCCTTCGCCAGGCAGTTCCTGCCATTCCACGCCGCTGGCGCGCAACGCCGTGCGCAGCGTTTCCTCAGCCTTGTCCCAGACGTCGTCCGAACCGATGCGCTTGTCCGGCCGCAGCGCGATCTTGAGCGCGATATCGGAGAACCCGAAATCGGCATAGACCTGCATGGCCTGGCGATGGAACGCCGTGACCTCGGACTCGATCTGCGACTCCATGCAGAAGATATGACCGTCGTCCTGGGTGAAACCGCGCACACGCATGATGCCGTGCAACGCGCCGGAAGGCTCGTTGCGGTGGCAGGCACCGAACTCCCCGTAGCGGATCGGCAATTCCTTGTACGAATGCAGCCCGTGGTTGTAGATCTGTACGTGACCCGGACAGTTCATGGGCTTGAGTGCGTAGTCGCGATTTTCAGAGCCCGTCGTGAACATGTTCTCGCGATAATTCTCCCAGTGACCCGTCTTCTGCCACAGGGTCTGATCGAGGATCTGCGGACAGCGCACTTCCTGGTAGCCGCTGGCGCGGTAGACCTTGCGCATGTACTGCTCGACGACCTGCCATATCGCCCAGCCTTTGGGATGCCAGAACACCAGGCCCGGAGCCTCTTCCTGCAGATGGAAAAGCTCCAGCGCCTTGCCAATCTTGCGGTGGTCGCGCTTCTCGGCTTCCTCAAGCTGGGTCAGGTAGGCCTTGAGATCCTTCTCATTGAGCCAGGCCGTACCATAGACACGCTGCAACATCTCGTTCTTGGCATCGCCGCGCCAATACGCGCCGGCGACCTTCATGAGCTTGAAGGCCTTGAGCTTGTTTGTGTTGGGTACGTGCGGACCGCGACACAGGTCGATGAAGTCGCCCTGCGAATACAGAGACAACGCTTCGTTGGCCGGGATCGAGGCGATGATCTCGGCCTTGTAGATCTCACCTTTGTTCTTGAAGAAGTCGACCGCGGCATCGCGCTCCATCTCCGAACGCGTCACCGGCAGGCCCTCGGCCACGATCTTCTTCATCTCGGCTTCGATCTTCTCCAGGTCTTCCGGCGTGAACGGATTCTTGCGCGCGAAATCGTAGAAGAAGCCGTTGTCGATGACGGGGCCTATCGTCACCTGGGTGTCGGGGAACAGGCGCTGAGCGGCCTGAGCCAGCAGATGCGCGGTGGAGTGCCGGATCACCTCGAGTGCGTCCGGATGTTTCTCCGTGACGATTTCGAGGCCGGCGTCGGCGTCGATGCGATGACTGGTGTCGACGAGCTTGCCGTCGACCTTTCCGGCGAGGGCCGACTTGGCCAGGCCAGGCCCGATGGAAAGCGCGACGTCCTGCACCGAAACCGCGTGCTCGAACTCGCGCTGGCTGCCGTCAGGTAGCGTGATGCGGATCATGGGTTATGCCTCGGATTGCCGCGTCGTTGCGTAGGGAGACGCGGCCAATAAAAAAGGGCGCCGAGCGCCCTTGTTCGGGTGGCTCTGCGCGGATTTCAGTGCAGGACGACAGTTCGCGTGCTCATGTCACACCCTCGACCGGCGCGTTGGCGCGGGCCACCAGAGTCGGTGCGTCGCGGACGGCGACGCAGATAAACGGAAACTAGTGCACTGCAGCAGGCGCTGTCAACGCCATCGACGGCGCCATGCGACCCGCAGCTGGAGCCGGACAGGCGCGACCGGCGAGACGACGGCGAGAGTTGAAACTGGCGCAATTTGCTTCAAGATCGCGCGCCTTGCCGTCGCGCTCGCCCAGAGGAGAGTTCCATGTTCCGCCCCCTGATCGCCCTACTGCTTCTTCTGCTGTGCTGCGCCAGCATCCATGCCGCAGAGCCCGTTGCCATCGGACAGCACTATCAGCTGCGCTCCCAGGTGCTTGAGGAGGACCGCAGCTATCGCGTTTACCTGCCGGCCACGTATCGCTGGGCAACGAACCGCCGCTATCCGGTGCTGTTTCTGCTCGACGGTCAGACGCGTTTCGGCCATGGCGCGACCTCGGTCGACACGTTGGCCGCCAGCGGCGACATACCGGAAATGATCGTCGTCGGCATCGACAGCACACAGCGCACACGCGATTTCACGCCGACGAACTGGGAAGCGACGCCCGGCGGCGGCGGCGCCGACAAGTTCAAGAGTTTCCTCTCGACCGAACTGTTGCCGTCGATTGATAAGGAATACCGTACCAACGGCTTCCGCGTGCTATCCGGCCACTCGCTCGGCGGACTGTTCGTGCTGCACTGCCTGACTGCCGAACCCGCCCTGTTCCAGGGCTACATGGCGATCGCGCCTAGCCTCGACTGGGACAAGCAGCTGGCCCAGCGCGCGCTGCAAAAGACCTTCGAGGTGGACAGCACTATCAAGGGTTTCGCCTATATCGCCCGCGCCGATGACGCCGGCCCGGCGCTCGCGGATTTCGAGTCCGTCGCCGACACCTTCAAGAACAAGGCGCCGCCGGGTCTACGCTGGCAGGCCGCTGCGTTTCCGGAAGAAACCCATGTGAGTGTGCCGTTGCTCGCGCAAATCGATGCGCTGCGCCGGCTGTACCCGGGTTACCGGTTCCCCTCGGATGACTACGCGAAGGGACTGGCCAACGCCGAAGAGCATTTCTCCAAAGTATCGCGCATCGTCGGCATGCCGTTGCCGATTACGGAAGAAGCGCTGGCCGGCGTCGCCTATGCACTGCTCGACAGCAAGCCGAAGGATGCCCTGAAGCTGTTCCAGCGCAATCTCGACGAGAACCCGAATTCGACCGACGCTCATCTGGGCATGGCCGAGGCATTGGCCAGAAACGCAAAATGGAAAGATGCTGCACGCGAAGCCGACCGCGCGGTCGCGCTGGCCGCCGAGTACCAGCTGCCGGCCACCGCGCAAGGCTACTACCGGGACAAGGCCGCCCGGATCAAGGAAGGCCCCAAGAAGAAAAGCACGAAGTAGGAAACAGACAAGAAGAATGAGAACAGAGTAAGAGCAGCACCCGCAGCAGCTCTTACTCGTTCCTCGCTACTCTCTCTTTCTTGGTCGCATGACCAAGCCGTCAGAATGTCCAGTCGAAGATCACGCTGGCGCTGCGGCCCATCTCGTCCGAACCCGAACCATGTTCGCGATAGCGGCGGTCAGCGATGTTGTCGAGCAGCAGAGTGAGCGTGGTTTCCGGCGCAAATTCCCAGGCCAGACGCGTATTCCAGGTGTTCCAGCCGGCAGTGCCCTCGGGATTGATGCGCGGGTCGGTCAGGTCGCGCGGGCTCAGGCGATCCTGGCGCATGGCATAGACCGCATTCACGTCGAGGCTCAGCTCCGGCGAGAAATAGTGCAGCAGGCCCAGCCGTCCGCTTAGCGGTGGTACGCGATCCGCATCGTAGCTGTCACCGAGATACGCCTCCTCGCCGCGCGTGAAATTGAGCACGCCGTAGAACTGGCTCGCCTCGCTGAAGAACCAGCGACCTCCCGTTTCCAGACCCCAGAGATCCAGTTCCGTGACGTTCGCGTTCGTGACAATGATCGCGCCGGTATCGGTCAGATCGCCGGTTTCGATCGTGGTGATCTTGTCCTTGTAATTCGACTTCCAGACGAAAGCCTCGGCCTGCCAGCGCGGGTTGTCCCACTTCAGGCCCAGGTCGTAGGTAATCACCGTTTCGGGTTTCAGGTCGGTGTTCGGTATCGCAAAGCGATTGCTCGGGCGGCTGCCGAACACACCGAGGTCGAAAATGTTCGGCGCGCGAAAGCCACGGCCGATATTGCTTACGACATGCACGGTTTCGCTGGCCTTGAAGGTCAGTCCTGCGTTGCCGGTCAAATCGTCAGGACTGAGCTTTACGCCGGCGCCCTGCGCGTTGGGCGCCAGTTCGATGTCGAAGCTGGAATAGCGCCCACCCAGATCGAGCTGCCACTGGGGCGAGAGCGTGATGCTGTCGTTCACGAACAGCGCGTAACTGTCCATGGTCGAGCCGTCCGGAAACCGCGACGGGCGCGCACTGACGACGTTGGTATTGATGTTCAGACGCTCGCGGAAGCTGTCGATCGTGTCGTAATAGGCTTCCGCGCCGTAGACGATGGCGTGGTTGCCCGCTTCCTTGTTGAACGTCGCCGTGACGCCGCGCAGCCGGCTCGCGTTCTGTTCCAGCTCGCGGTTCGCCGACCCGAAATCGCGCGAGCGGCGGTCGTCGTTGATTTCCTGGTAGCCCGCATGGAATTCTGCGCGGTCGAACCAGCTGGCGTCCTGTTCGATCACATAGCGCGCCTGCACGAACAGGCGGTCCTGCGGCTGGAAATAGAATTCGGACGAGCTCGGCCGGGTCTGGTGGAAACTCGTCAACAGTTCATCTACGCGTGCGGTCTTTGGCTGCTTGAGGTATGCGGCCGACAGCATGAGCTCGTGCCCTGCCGCCGGACTCCAGAGCAGCTTCGTATCCGCCGCCCAGGAACTGAAATCGGTATACGGCAGCCGGCCGCCGTCACCGCCGAGCTTGCGCTGGCCCACGTCCTGCACCGTCACACCACCGGAAATCGAAATGCCGTCCTTGCCAGCCGCACCGGCGATGCGGCCGAGACTCGACAGATCACCGCTCGTGTACTGCGCGCGGAAACGGCCGCGGCTATCCCAGGAACTGCCCTCGAAGCGTTCTTCCGGCGTCAGGATATGTACGACGCCACCCATCGCGTCGGATCCGTACAAACTCGACTGCGCGCCTCGCACCAGCTCGATCTGCTGCACGTTCTGCGAATCGGCAAGCGCGAAATATTGGTTCGGCGAGTTGCGGAAGAACGCGGTGTTCATGCGGAACCCATCGACCATGTGAAGCACTTCTGAACCCTTGAGGCCGCGTACGATGGGAATGGCCTGGCCCGGCGTGGTCGACTGGATAAAGGCACCCGGCTGGGCACGCAGGTAATCCGCAATGGTCAGCGCCGGCTTCTCGCGGATCTCGTCCTGGCCAATGACGGTCACGGCCGTTGCCACATCGAAGTTGGACTTCGCCGCGCGCGTCGCGGTGACCTGGATCTGCTCCAGGGGCTGCTCGCCGCCTCCGCCTGCGGACTCATTCGCCCCGGTGGTTTCGGCGGCATACGCGGCAGCACTTGCCTCCGCTTCAATCGTCGCCTCGGCAAGCACCGGCGTGGCCAAGGCGAGAAGAATCGCACCCAATAGAGCGGAAGAACGCATGGAGGAGCCCTGTTAGCGAGTCGTTAAGACCGGGAAAGCGGGATTGTCCTCAGTTCGCGAGCGATATCATCAGCCGAGAGACTTAGATGGAATCATTCTTCCGGCTTATCGCAATAAATGCCGGATCCAGCTCCTGCCTGCTCGTCTGGATCCATGCGTTCCTGGAGCCACTCACGCCATCGCGAAGATCGACGATCAGAACGTAACAAATTGCGTCGAGACGCGAACAGGAATGCCTGTCCGACCTGCGCCAAACGCGCCGAACGTTGCTCCGTCAGCGACGGGCATGCTCCCCCGGCTTGCTGAAGACGCTGAGACGTGCGGAAACGGCGCCGCATCGGTGCAGGCCGCGCCCTGAGATCCAGCCCCCGCCGCTCGAACCGGAACCCACCCCGATTGCAGTGGCCGTGAGTCAGGCGGCGTGCTGACGGATCCAATCGGCATAGCGATCCATCCAGCCCTGCAGAAAGTCGCGGCTGGCGGAACCGATGTTGCCGTCGGTGTCGAACAGCCCCTCCTTCGCATGGACGAAGGCTTCGGGTTGCCCCAGCACCGGCGTATTCAGATATGCCAGGACATTGCGCAAGTGCTGCTGCGCCAGTGCCGTGCCCATTGCGCCGATCGATGCGCCAATGACTCCCGCCGGCTTGTTGTTCCAGACGCTTTTGCCATACGGGCGAGAGCCGTGATCCAGCGCGTTCTTGAGCACGCCTGGGATGGACCGGTTGTACTCGGGCGTGACGAACAGCAGACCGTGCGCCGAGGTGATTTCACCCTTGAGGCGCTTGACCGAATCCGCCGGGTTGGCGTCGTCGTCCTGGTTATAAAGCGGCAGGTCGTCGATGCGCGAGGTCTCGAAGCTGAAATCGGCCGGACCGAGACGGCTCAGCGCGGTCGCCAGCTTCTTGTTGAATGAATCCTTGCGCAGGCTTCCGACGATCACGGCGATGCGATACTGGCTCATGGCAACTCCTTAGCGACTGTAATTTGGGACCGGATGCAGCGTGCTTCGCCTTGAACGGCGAACACCGGCATTCCTCGGCGGGGCAGGATCGGACACTGAGGAGTGGCGCGACCGCGCCTTACTGTATGCCCGCGACGGCGTGCGATCAGCGTCAATTCCGGCGCACACCGTCTCTGTTCCGGTGACAATGCTCGAGGGGTTGTGCCGTCGCAACGACTCCGCTATATTTCGCGCCCCTTCATCGGGCGCGTAGCTCAGCGGTAGAGCACTACCTTGACATGGTAGGGGTCACAGGTTCGATCCCTGTCGCGCCCACCAGTTCCAGCAAAACGGCGTGAGTCCTGGACTCGCGCCGTTTTTGTTTGTTCGGTTTTCCTGCCGTGGTGGCTTTCGCCCCCTATCTGGTTCGCCACCCGCTGATTCGCGCCCGCCGCTGTCGAGATCGCCCTTCAGATTTGCGTGTGCGCCCGCATCCGGGCGCAGCCGCGCATTCGCTCCCGCGATGCGGTGCGGATGCCTCCCGCGCTTGTGATGGAGCGCACCGGCGGCGCGCGTCGCGCGTGACGATCCGAACCATTCAGCGCCGCCTCGACCCCGGCAGAACCGCAGCCAAGGCGGCCGCGGGGCTAACCGATAAGTCCTTCGCTGCGCAACTTGTGGATCTCGTCGCGCACTCGCGCTGCCTGCTCGAATTCCAGATCCTGCGCATGCTTGTACATCTGCGTCTCAAGCTTCTTGATGCGCGCAGCGACCTGGTCCGGCGACAGCAGCGAATAGTCCACCGGCGTTTCAGCGACCTTGCGTTCGGACTTGCCACGCCCGCTCCCGCGCGTCTTCTCGCTCGCGGCATCGAAACGCGCGCCTTCCATGATGTCGGAAACCTTGCGCACGACCGACCGTGGCGTGATGCCGTGCTCGAGGTTGTATTCGACCTGCTTGGCACGGCGCCGATCGGTTTCCCCCATCGCCGCCTTGATGGAATCGGTGATCCGGTCAGCGTAGAGGATCGCCTTGCCGCGCAGGTTGCGGGCGGCGCGGCCAATGGTCTGCACCAACGATCGCTCGGAGCGCAGGAAGCCTTCCTTGTCCGCGTCGAGGATCGCGACCAGCGACACTTCGGGCATGTCCAGGCCCTCGCGCAGCAAGTTGATCCCGACAAGCACGTCGAACACGCCAAGGCGCAGATCGCGGATGATCTCGACGCGCTCCACGGTCTCGATGTCCGAATGCAGGTAGCGCACCCGCACCCCGTTGTCGGCCAGATATTCGGTCAGGTTTTCCGCCATGCGCTTGGTCAATGTCGTGACGAGCACGCGGTCGCCGAGCTCGATGCGCGCACGCGCCTCGCTGAGCAGATCGTCGACCTGGGTCGATACCGGACGTATCTCGACCTCGGGATCGATCAGCCCGGTCGGCCGCACGAGGAGTTCCACCACGCTGCCCTGGGACTTATCGAGTTCGTACCTGGCCGGCGTGGCCGAGACGAAGACGGAACGCGGCGCGCGCGCCTCCCACTCCTCGAAACGCAGCGGCCGGTTGTCCAGCGCCGACGGCAGGCGGAAGCCGAATTCGACCAGGGTTTCCTTGCGTGAACGATCGCCCTTGTACATGCCGCCCAGCTGCGGCACGGTCACATGCGATTCGTCCACGACCAGCAACGCATCCGGCGGCAGATAGTCAAACAGCGTCGGCGGCGGATCACCCGGAACACCGCGCGTCAGGTGGCGCGAGTAATTCTCGATGCCTTGGCAATAGCCGATCTCGACCATCATCTCCAGGTCGAACTGCGTCCGCTGCTGCAGGCGCTGAGCCTCGAGCAGCTTGTTCGCCTTGTGCAGGTAGTCCAGCCTTTCACGCAACTCCTCCTTGATCGTCTCCACTGCGTGCAGCACGTTTTCGCGCGTCGTCGCGTAATGCGTCTTGGGATAGATAGTGAACCGTGGCACCTTGCGCAGCAGCGCACCGGTCAGCGGATCGAAAATCGAGAGGTTCTCGATGTCGCCGTCAAACAGTTCGATGCGCAGTGCCTCGACTTCGCTCTCGGCCGGGAAAACGTCGATGACGTCTCCGCGTACGCGGTAGCTGCCACGCTTGAGTTCGTAGTCGCCGCGCGTGTATTGCAGTTCGGTCAGGTGGCGGATGAGTTCACGCTGGTCGGTATGCTCGCCACGCATCAGGTGCATGCGCATCTTGAGATACTGGTCGGGGTCACCGAGACCGTAGATGGCCGAGACCGTCGCGACGATCAGCGAATCCCGCCGCGACAGCAGCGCCTTGGTCGCCGAGAGGCGCATCTGCTCGATGTGGTCGTTGATCGAGGAGTCCTTCTCGATGTACGTGTCACTCGACGGTACGTAGGCCTCCGGCTGGAAGTAGTCGTAGTAGCTCACGAAATACTCGACCGAGTTGTGCGGGAAGAACTCCTTGAACTCGCCGTAGAGCTGCGCCGCCAGGGTCTTGTTCGGAGCCAGCACCAGCGTCGGCTTCTGGACCTGCTGGACCACATTGGCAATTGTGTAGGTCTTGCCCGACCCGGTGACGCCCAGCAGCGTCTGGTGTGCAACGCCCGACTGGAACCCTTCGACGAGACGCGCGATGGCCGCCGGCTGGTCACCGGCCGGCTGATACGGGGCTACCAGTTGAAACTGATCGGTCATGAGCTACTCCGTTCGATCGAGCAGTATAGGTGGGGGCCAGTAGGGGTAGCGATCAAGCCTGTCCTGACTCGAAAGGTTCCGATTCGGATTTTTCTTAGCTTCCGCCGCGGCTTTTGCCGCTGCCGCCGACTTCCACGGCTGCCTAGCCTGTCGCCTCCTTTGCACCGGACGACATCTCATGCACTGCTCAGTTCCGTCACCGCAACGCGGCCTCAGCCTCGTCGAACTTGTCATGGCCCTTACCGTGGCCGCTGTCGCACTCACCGCGAGCCTGCCGCTGTTCACCGACCTGCGTGCCGGCATACAACTGCGCGCCAGCCTCAATCATTGGATGAGCGTACTCGCCGAGGCGCGTATCAGCGCCGTCGAACGTGGCCGCACGGTCGTCGCGTGCCCCTCGGCCGGCGAACGCTGCGAAGCAACGCTGTTCTGGCACAACGGCTGGATCCTGTTCGAGGACACGGATCAGGACGGCCAGCATGACGCCTACGAACCGCTGCTGATGACCACGCCGCCGAGCAGCGAGGTACGTATCGGCAGCAGCAGCGGGCGCCAGCGCATCCTCTACCGGCCGGACGGCAGCAGCGAAGGCAGCAACGTCACGGTGACGTTCTGCGACCGGCGCGGCGCCGAAAAGGCCAGGACCATCGTACTCAGCAACGCCGGCCGCGCCCGTACGGGTGGCGCCACGCCGGCACAGGCCGCATTGGTCTGCGCCACTGGCTGAGTCCGCCAAACGGCGTGACAGCCTTTGAAAAGCGGGCGGCCCGTGCACTCTCGGAAATTTCCTAGACATGAACGCGGCAATTTCCTGATTCGCAGACAGATGGAAGCCGGCATTCTGGCGTCGCTCCGAGGATGTGGGCTCATGGGCACAAGGAAGCCCGCAATACGGACCGGATGAAGAGCCCATGACGATAGAGCCAATGGCCGGCGCGCTGCAGCGCGCCAAGGCTTTTCCACCGCCAGAGGACCCGCCCATGCAAGCCGCAGCCCGCCAGACCCTGGCCGACATCCGCACCATCCAGCGCCTGGAGTCTTATGTACGCTGCGCCCGCGCGGAACTGGCCAGCAATCCCCAGGATGAGCTGTTGCGCGAATTCATCCGCCTCAACGAGACGCTGATTCGCGAGGAGCGCGCGCGCCTGCTGAGCGCTGCTTGAGCTTCACGGCGCAATCGATTGCGGAGCAATACACTGTCGGCGCCGTTGCAAGCCATCGGCGCAATGGAATGCGGACAACGGCGCAGACAGTGTATCCACGCAGATGCAGAACTACCGCAACCTATCCGGCAACTCGGGCGTTTCTGCCTATGCCATCCATGATGACGCCATCATCGTGCGCTTCGTCGATGGCGGCACCTATCGCTACACGCGCGCCAGCGTTGGCGCACGCCATCTTGCTGAGATGAAGAAGCGTGCGCGCGATGGTGCGGGTTTGTCCGCTTACATCTCGCAGCATCAGGCCAGCCTCGACTACGAGCGCTGAGCCCAGCTCGGCCATCCTTATATGCTCAGAATCGCGAAAACCGTTCGTTGGCTGGTGTCCGCTTGTTCGCGGAAGAACGCTCGGATGTTTCGGCTGCCAGGCATGCCTAGCGCAACAGTCGCGTCCCGCGCCCGCCCCGCGTGAGCACGAACGCAAAACACCTGCGATGCGACGCAGCCACCAGTAACGCGCGAACCTGTCTTCAGTCGCCGATACCCGGACGTACGGGCTTTTCCCGCCGGCCTCGAATGATCTACGGTCATCGACCGTCGAATCGCCGGTTCGCGCGCGGCGTTTCCATCGTGTAGACCGAGTCCTGCATTGCGACGCAGTGTCGCGCGCGCCAGAGCACGACACCAGAGATCCGCGACGAGCGATCGCATCGCGAAAACAACGACTGTCGCGATCACGAAAAACAAAAGGCCTGCATTTCTGCAGGCCTTTTTCTACATCTGGCTCCCCGAGACGGACTCGAACCGCCGACCCAGTGATTAACAGTCACTTGCTCTACCGACTGAGCTATCGGGGAATATGTAAGGCGCGGGATTTTGCCGATACGCCGGTGCCCCGTCAAGCCCTTTTCGCGCTTATGCGCAACAGCAATGGCGCCTACACAACGACCCGATAGCACGGTTTGTATGCGCTGCCGCCCGGAAGCTTCATGCGGTGCTGAGCAACGAAACTCTGCAGCAACGCGTCCAGCGCACGCATGATTTCCGCCTCGCCGTGGATTTCGAACAGGCCGAACTGTTCGATCGCGCGGATGCCCTCTTCCTTCACGTTGCCGGCGACGATGCCGGAAAATGCGCGACGCAGGTCAGCAGCGAGTCGATATGACGGCTGATCACGATCGAGTTTGAGGCCGGCCATGTTCTCGTGCGTCGGCTTGAAAGGCACCTGCAACTCGTGCGGGATGCGCAACGCCCAGTTGAAGAAGAACGCGTCCTTGGTGTCCAGGCGGTAGTCGCGCACCTTGTCGATGCCTTTGACCATGAGCTTGGCCACTTCTGCCGGATCGTCGACGATGACGTGGTAGCGCTTGGCGACGTCTTCGCCCAGGGTCAGGCGCAGGAATTTGTCGATCTGCTCGAAATAGGCAGCCGATTCGCGCGGCCCGGTGAAGATCAGCGGGAACGGAATACCGGCGTTGTCCGGATGCAACAGGATGCCGAGCATGTAGAGAATTTCCTCGGCCGTGCCGACGCCGCCCGGGAACACGATGATGCCGTGACCGACGCGAACGAACGCTTCGAGGCGCTTCTCGATGTCGGGCATGATGATGAGGTGATTGACCGACGGGTTCGGCGACTCGGCCGCGATGATGCCGGGTTCGGTGATGCCGATATAGCGATTGTTCTTCCGCCGCTGCTTGCCGTGGCCGATGATCGCGCCCTTCATTGGCCCCTTCATCGCACCCGGACCGCAGCCCGTAACGATATCCAGGCCGCGCAGGCCGAGCTGGTAGCCAACCTGCTTGGTGTATTCGTACTCGTGCCGCGCAATCGAATGGCCGCCCCAGCAGACGACGAGATTGGGATCGTTGTGCGGGCGTAGAACCCGGGCGTTGCGCAGGATCTCGAACACGGCATGGGTAATGCCGGTGGAATCGTTCAGATCGAAGCCGCCCGCTTCCATCTGAGTCGCGACGTATACAATGTCACGTATTACGGCGAACAGCAGTTCGTTGACGCCGCGGATGATGCGGCCGTCGACGAAGGCCTGGGCCGGCGCATGGCTCAGCTCGATCTTGATGCCGCGATCCTGCTGAAGCACCTGGATGTCGAAATCCGGATAGCGGTCGAGCAAGGCTCGCGCGTCGTCGGTCTCGACACCCTGAGTCAGTACGGCCAGGGCGCAGCGACGCAGCAGAGCGCGCACGCCGCCGTGGGATGCATCGCGCAAGCGGGTTACTTCGTTGCGAGAAAGCACATCCAGGCCGGCGGCCGGGGAAATGCGGGCCGACACGGTGGTCGGGCGGTTCTGGGTCTTGCTGTCTGGGCTCATGGACTTCCATCGTGTCGGGCGGCCACCACGCCTTCGCGGCGGCCGCGGGGATCAGCAGCGAGCCCGCCGTCGGCAGATCGGAGCCCTGCCGGGCGTTGGCCTCTGAAAGATTGCGGGACTCCGTGTCCCGCGCCCCGGAGGGCTCTCTATGCGTCTCCCCAGCATTCCGCAAGCTTAACCGCGCGTCAACTGCACCCAGCCAGACCTCCATTTAGACCCCATCCTTCGCAGGCGGGAATTCCGAAGGCGAGGCACCGCGCGGATGAATTGCCGAAAATATTCTTAGCTACAAAAAATATAACTATACATTACACAATCATGCCGCGCTCGCCGAGTCCCCGAGCCGGCGAATTTCGCACAAAACAAAACCTCCGGCATCGCTGCCGGAGGTTTGGTTTTTGCGCAGCACCGATACGACGGCGCCGCGTCGAAGCATCGCTTAGAACGAGTAGCGCAGACCGACCTGGACCGCCCAGCGGGATTCGCCGATGTTGTCCTTGGTCACGTAGTCCTGCGCCGCACGTGGGTAGCGGTAGATGTACTTGCCGGTCGCCGGGTCGATGCCGCCGAACTCCGCGACGCCGAGGCGCTGGCCACCATTGGAGTTGAACGGCGCTTCCTCGATGTGGCCCCACTTCTTGTTGAGCAGGTTGGTGAAGTTCAGGATGTCGATCCAGAGTTCACCCTTGTTGCCCTTGAAGAAGCCCGGGACTTCCTGCGAGAAGCGCAGGTCGACCTGGTTGATCCACTTGCTGCGCGCGCTGTTACGGCTGATGACCTGTCCGCGATGGCTGTTGAGGAACTCGTTGCTCTGCACGTAGTTCCAGAACGCCGTTGCCTGGGCCTGGTCGGCGAAGATCACGTCGTTCGCGTCGACCGGCACGTAGAACAGGTCGTTCCCCGCGTTGCCGTCGCCGTTGGCGTCGTTGGAGAAGGTGTAGCTGTACGGACGGCCCGAACGCGCTTCGTAGAAGCCCGACACAGTGGTGTTGTAGTCGCCGAAGAACGCGTGACGCCAGCTCAGCACCGTGCTGAAACGCTGCTGGATTTCCGAGGCAGCCGTCGAGGCCACGTCTTCATTGGCGTTGTAGACCGCCAGCGAGTTCCAGTTCGACAGCGCGACGGACGACGAACCGACATTGGTGTCGGTCGAGTTGCCGTAGGAATAGCCGATCTTGCCGGCCCAGCCGTTGGAGAACGGCTTTTCCAGCGACAGGGTCAGGTTGCTGGCCTTGCCGTCATGCGTATTGCGCAGCAACAGGACGTCGGCAAACTGACCATTGTTACGCGCACGATTGCGGCCGTTTCCGGTTGTCGGATTCTGCCAGAACGCGTCACGACCATCCGGGAGCATGCCGGTCGACGGACCAAGGTTGAGGTGATTGAACTGCACGCCGTCACGCACGTCGAGGTACAGATACTCGGCGGACGCGATCAGGCCCATCCACGGCAGTTCGTGATCAAGCGCGAGCGAGCTCTTCCACACCGACGGCGCGTGAAAGTTCGGCGTCATCAGCGAGATCGTCTGCAGTACCGGCGAACCGGCCGGACGCGGCTGGTTGAACGGATCGGCCGAGAAATCCGTACCCGAATTGGCGCGGAAGGTCGAGAACAGCAGGCCGTTGTTGCTGTAGGAGTTCGACAGCCACACGCCAGGGCTGCCGCCCTGGAACAGGCCGACGCCCCCACGCAACTGCGTCGGACGGGAGGTGTCGAACGTGTAGTTGAAGCTCGTGCGCGGCTGCCACACTTCGAGGCCGTTGACCGTAGCGTCGTTGCGATAGTTGAAGACCGGCTCGACACCTGCGTTGTACAGCGGGAAGTCATCGGTCACGAAGCGGTCGAGGCGCACGCCGAACTGCCAGGACAGGTTGTTGGTGACCTGCCAGGTGTCCTGCGCAAAGAAGCCCCACTGCTGCAGTGCCCAGTCGGCTGCGGCGTTGTTCGCGTCGCCACCAATCGGCGCGTTGAGCTGATAACCGACCTGTGACGGCAGGAGGCCGCCGGTGAAGCCCGACGGCAGCGGCGAATAGCGGCCAGTCTGGAAGTCGGCAATGCTCGCAAACGCGTAATTGCCGTAGAAGTCCTGCAGGAACAGGTTGAACGTGTCGTTCTTCTTGTAGTCCAGGCCGAACTTGATGTCATGGTCGCCGATGAACCAATCGCCGGCCCAGAACGCGCTGACGGTCTTGACGTCGAGGGCATTGGCCTGGCGGGAGCGCTCGGAACCGATGAACACCGTGGTGTTCGGCGCGCCGTTGAGGCCAGCGACCGCGATGGCCATGGCCGGCAGGTTGGACGTACGCAGCGATTCGTTGGTGTACTTGCTGTACGAGAACGACGCTTCGGAGGAGAAATTCTCGCTCCAGTCGTTATAGATGTTCAGCGCATAGTTTTCGAAGTCGTAGGTCTTGTCGTACCACCACGACGACAGCGACACCTGTCCGCCGGTCAGGCGCTCCAGCACCGGCACCGAGGATTCCGTCTTGTTGTAGCGGAAGCTCGCGCGGTGATAGTCGTTGATGTTCCAGTCGAACTTGGCAAGGTACTTCTTGTCGGTCAGGTCGCCCGACGGGCTCAACGAACCGGCGTCGAATCCGTAGCGCTCGCGGGCGATGCGCACGATGTCGTCGATCTGGCCCTGGGTGATGCCGGCTTCGTTGGTCGCGCCCGAACCACGCACGCCGACGTCCGGCGCCACGTTGGTACGTTCGAATTCTTCGTAGTTGATGAAGAAGAACAGCGTGTCCTTGAGGATCGGTCCGCCAAGGGTGAAGCCCTTGTTGGTCTGCTTGCCAAAGCCCGTGAACGCGGTGCCGGCCTCGTTGTCGCCGACCAGGTCCGGATCGCGGTAGGTGAAGTAGACCGATCCCTTGAACTCATTCGTACCGCTCTTCGTAACGGCGTTGATCGACGCGCCGACCGCGCGCGAATTGGTCACGTCGTAGTTCGCGGTGGAAATGTTGAACTCTTCAATCGTATCGATCGAGATCGGCTGGCTGCCGGTCTGCGACGGCAGGCCGGTCGATTCCAGGCCAAATTCGTCATTGGTCGAAACCGCGTCGATCTTGATGTTGTTGTAGCGCGAGTTCTGGCCGACGGCGGAGATTTTGCCGCGCTCCTTGTCCGTCTGAACGATGCGCGGATCAATGCGGACATAGTCCTGGATCGAGCGCGAAATCGACGGGAACGCCTGGATCTGCTGATTGGTGACGTTGGTGGACAGCCCCTTGTTGTCGGCCAGGAAGGTCGACGACATGGTGGTTGCCGTGACTTCGACCGCTTCCAGCGTCGCCGCATCCGCGCCGAGGGTCAGGTCGATCGTCGTATCTTCGGCCAGCTTCAGGTAGACATCGCCGCGTTCAGCCTTGCTCAGGCCGCTCTTCTCGGCGTCGACCACGAACGGGCCGCCGACACGCAGGCCGCGCGCCACGAAGCGGCCATCGGCATCGGTCGTGACCGTCTTCGTCGTGTTGGAAGGAACGTGGACGATTTCCACGGTCGCGCCTGCTACCGGATTGCCGGAGTTGTCGGTAATACGGCCCGACATACCCGCTGACGTGTTCTGAGCAAAGCCCGGCGAGGAAGCCAGGAGCGATGCGAGCACCAGCGGGAGGACTCTGACACGGAGTCGCTTGTTCATCGTTTCACCCTTGGGTTGCGTGCAAATTGTTACAGTCGTTGGTCAAACGGAAACCGCGCGGCGATGATCCCATCGTCGTGCGCGGTTCGCGGGTGACCTTGAATTCAACTTCCCCAGGAGCCTGACCCGGCGAATCCGTACGCCGACGACCCCATTAACGGCAGTTTAACAGCAATACATTACAGATTGGCAAAGGCTCCCGCACTTATTCGCTTGACGTATCCGAATTACTGAGATAGCGCGTTCACAGGTACCGCGCGCGTTTGGCACCCTTGAGCCGCGTCAGATCGAGGCGGATCAATCCATCCACGCAGCCGCCAAACTGCGGATCGACGCCGAATGCGAGAAAACGCACGCCGTCCGGTTCGCAGAGGTCGACGTACTGGCGATAGAGCGTCGGTATGGACTGGTCCGATACGGCGAGTTGCTGCTTGAGCATCGACAGCGCCTCCCTCGCGTCCTTGCCTTCCAGTGCTGCATCGGCTTCGCGCGCAATAGACGGCGAGATCTGGAACGGGTTCTTGGCCTTGGCAAGCTGATCGGGATCAGTGAAGAACCGACCATGCGTGTGCACGATGAGCTCGCGCACGGGCAGTGGCAGGCTGGCTGAAAGGCTGACCGGACCGAACAGATAACGTATCTCTGGGCGCTTGCGCAAAAACGCGCCGATCCCCTGCCACAGGTAATCCAGGCTGCGAGACCCCCAGTAGGCCGGCTGGATGAAGCTGCGGCCTAGTTCCACCGCATCCTGCAGGAACGTTTCCGCCGCGGGTGCGTAATCGAACAGTGAAGCCGAATACAGGCCGTCCATACCGTGCTCGCGCAGAATCGTACGGGATTCGCCCAGACGGTAGGCGCCGACGACGGCAAGGGCTTCCTCGTCCCAGAGCACGATATGCCGGTAGTGCGCATCGAAGCGATCAAGATCGCGCCGGTTGCCGGTACCTTCGCCGACGCGACGAAAAGCCAGCTCGCGCAGGCGGCCGATCTCGCGCATGACCGGGCAATCGGGCTGCGCGTCGAGCAGCAGGATGCGCTTGCCGTCGGTCGTTGCGCCCAGCACTTCAGAACGTTCCTTCAAGGCCTTGCGGACGGCCAAGGGCGATTCCGGGTGCGCGATCGCCGTCGAGGTCGTGAACTGGTTCGGTCGGCGCTTCGCCAATTGGTAGACGTGGCGACGCATGGCCTTGGCCAGTTGCTCGGGCCTGGCGCCCTCGCGCTCCAGCGCCTGCGGCGGAATCGCCTGACCCATCGTGAAGTTGATCCGCATCTTGCGCGCGCCGAACATCTCACGAGCGAGCAGCAGCGCCGACAGAGGCTTGGCGAGCATGGACACACCATAGAACAGCGGCGAATTGTGTGCGCCGATGTGCACCGGCAGGACGGGCGCCTGGGTTTTGCGCGCCATGCGCAGGAACCCCGGCGACCAACGTCCGTCGCGCACTCCGTTGGGGCGCATGCGGGACACTTCGCCGGACGGAAACACGATCAGAGCCTGGCCGGCGTCGAGCGCGCGATAGGCCTCGCGCATGCCGCCAGGCGCGCTGTCGTCGCCGCCGAAGACATTGATCGGCAGCAATAGCGAACGCAGCGGCGTGAGATGCATCAGTACGTCATTGGCCAGGATACGCACGTCACGCCGCACGCTGCCGACGAGCTGCAACAGGCTGAGCGCGTCGAGCGCCCCGAGCGGATGGTTGGCCACGATCACGACCGGTCCGTCGACGGGGATGTTTTCCCTATCGGTGTTGGCGACGCTATAGCTCAACTCGAACCGCTCGAGCGCGTGTTCGATGAATTCGAAACCGGTATGCCCTTCCAACGCCGCCAGGGTGGCATTGACCTGCTCCTCGCAGACCACCTTGCGCAGCAGGCTGACCATGGGCTGGGAAAACCGGCGCGCCGCGCCTTCTGCCAGCCGCGGAAATTTTTCGTACAGGCTGCGTTCGACGCTGATCACGACCCATCTCCGTCACGGTTCGAGCGATGCTCGACGGCGGATGTTACAGGCGTTTGAATCGAGCCTCTATTCAGTCTGCACAGATCGCCTCAAAGCGGCACCACGTGGAGATACTTGGCAATGCCGTCGAGCAGCATCTGCACTGAAAGAGCAATGAGAATCATGCCCATGAGCCGCTCGATCGCGGTCAGAACGCTCTCGCCGAGCAGGCGATACAGATACGTGGCCGACCACAGGATGAGCGCGGTCGCCAACCAGGCCGCGAACAGCGCCAGCGCCCATTGCGGCAACTTGCCGGGCTGAGTGTTGGTCAGCAGCAGTAGCGCCGCCATGGCCGACGGTCCCGCCACGCCTGGAATCGCCATCGGCACGATAAAGGGCTCGCCGCCTTCCGCATGACCGAAGATGCCACCTTCCTTCGGTGGGAACACCATCTTTACGCCGATCAGGAACAGGATGATGCCACCAGCGATGCTGACCGACTCCTGTTTGAGCTGCAGCAACTTGAGGATGTATTGCCCCCCCAGGAGGAAAGCGAACAGCACCAGCAGTGCGATCAGCAGTTCGCGCAACAGCACCAGGCGGCGACGTTCGGGCGCGACCCCCTTGAGCAGACTCAGAAACACGGGGATGTTCCCGAGCGGATCCATGATAAGGAACAGCAGGATGCCTGCCGACACCGTGCTCATCTGGCTATCCATCGCTACTCCCCTGCGGCGTGGGCGACGCCGTCAATGCATGTTGCGCAGATCCAGCGTCTGGCCGCGGACGGCAAGCCCTTCGCTGCTCAGCAGATAGACGACCGCCGCGGCAAAGTTCGCGGGTTCCGGCCGCCCGAGCGTGTTCTCGCCGAAATAGGCCATGCGTCGCAAGGCCGAACGCATGGGCGGCGGCAGCAGGCTGGCGACACGCACGCGCGAGTTTTCGGTCTCGTCGTGCAGGATCGCCGCCAGACCGGTCATCGCGGCCTTGGCCACGCCGTAGGCGCCCCAGAACGACTTAAGTACACGCGCCGGATCGTCCTCGATGAAAACGATGCTCGCATCCGGCGACTGCTGCAGAAGCGGCAGTAACGCCTGCGTCATCAGGAACGGGCCGTTGAGATTGACCTGCAGCACACGCATCCACTCCTCGGGCTTGAATTCGCGCAGCGGCTGCAGGCCAGCAAAATGCGCCGCAGCGTGAACGATGCCGTCCAGGCCACCGCATTCACGCTCCAGCGTGGCCGCGAGATCCTCGTAGTCGGCCGGAGTCGCGCCTTCGAGGTTCAACGGATAGATGGCCGGCGCCGCAGCGCCTAGCGCCTCGATTTCATCGTAGAGTTTTTCCAGAGCCGGTACCTTGCGCCCGAGTAGAACGATGCTGGCGCCGGCTTCGGCACACGCCAGCGCGCTGGCACGACCGAGACCTCCGGTCGCGCCGACGATCAGAATGGTGCGGCCTTTCAATCCGGCCGCAGCAGGCGTCCAGCCCGCCGGCAGCGTCGCCATCAGCCTTTCCGGGTATCGCGGACGATGCGCTCGAGCTCGCCGGATTCATACAGCTCGAGGGTGATGTCGCAACCGCCGATCAGTTCGCCGTTGATGAACAGTTGGGGGAAGGTCGGCCAGTTGGAGTAGCGCGGCAAGTTGGCACGGATTTCGGGATCTTCGAGCACGTTGACCGAAACATAGTCGGCGTTGACCGCTTTCAACGCCTGCGCCGTGCGGCTGGAGAAGCCGCACATCGGAAACTGCGGCGTCCCTTTCATGAACAACACGATGGGGCTGCCTTCGACGGCGGTCTTGATGCGTTCGAGTACGTCCACGGGAATACCTTGAGGCAGGAGTAGGCGGTGTGCCGAGACCGCGGATTGTATCAGCCACTCCCTGAGCCGGTGCGGTGCCCCTCGCACCGCCACGCTGCTTGAATCGATCACGCACACGCGCCGCTCACCTACCTATAATCGAAAATCCCAGCCCACCAGCAAGGAACTGCCCCATGGCGATTGAACTGCCCCCCCTGCCCTACGCGAAAGACGCGCTGGCGCCGATCATCTCGGCCGAAACCATCGACTTCCACTATGGCAAGCATCACCAGACCTATGTGACCAATCTGAATAACCAGATCAAGGGCACCGAGTTCGAGAACCTCCCGCTGGAAGAGATCATCAAGAAGGCCAGTGGCGGCATGTTCAACAACGCCGCGCAGGTCTGGAACCACACCTTCTACTGGAACT